>JBLIHY010000007.1:0-37311 GCA_047634655.1 Cellvibrionaceae bacterium | reverse complement strand
TAACGGTACCAAGTGGAAGGCTCAATTCTTCTGCAACTTCGCTGTGCGACTTTCCTTCCATATAGACTTTGCGGATAACCAGCGATTGCTCCTGTGGCAATGTCTCGAGTGAATCGGCGATTTGACTGACGTCCCGGCTTTGTTGGAGCATGTCATAGGGACCGCTCTCTGTGGAATCTTCCCATATCTCTTCTGTTTCGAGAGAACTGGTGTTTGCGTGCTTGTTATTTCGTCTCAACATATCGATACGAGTGTTGCGTGCCAGGGTGAAAATCCATGTGCTGGCAGCGGCTTTTGATGGGTCAAAAACCGATGCTTTTTTCCAAACTTTAATCATTACCTCTTGCACCAGCTCTTCCATCACCTGTATGGATGACTGGGAGGGGAATTTTGCCATGAAGTAGCTTTTTATCATAGGCCCAAAGTGCTTAAACAGTAGCTCGAAGGACTTCCGATCATTTGACCGGCCGACACCCACTAAATAATTATTCCAAGTGGTCGGGTCTGATGCTGTGGAAGTCCTCAAAGGTCTTATGGGGCTTATGCCTGAACTCGTTGTTTTAGTCATGAAATTATGGCTACCTTAACTGAGTGCTTTATACCTTTTGGTTACGTCCGTCATTAATAAATAGATCACAATAGCTGATCCCAATTCCTAGACTCGATCCCCTACGGTTTTTACCTCAATGCTGCAGTGATCTATTGTTGTACACAAGACGTAAATATTCCCGCGAAAACAAGCTCTATTTCGCATCGCAATGACTATAATTTACCTTCTACCGAATCGGTTGCTCACTCACCTTCGGCAATGGCTTTATCGAATAAAAACAGCGGAAAGTTTACTCATTTAGCTACTGCAACTTAACAGCCCACTTGCACGGTTGTAATCTGTCTCCAGTGTCTTTGAAAATGAAATACTTTCTTAATCGCGATAGCTCAGGGGAAGTTCCCCAATCAACATGGGTACTTGTTGCCCACCTATGACTAGTATCTATCATCCACTATTTATTCAGTAGGGTAACCATGAATGGAGCTTTAGCCGCCTTTAAGCTTTTCTATGAAAGCTTCGATAGGGAATCATTGAACAACCTGCAGAACATATATTCTGATGAAATACTTTTTATTGACCCTATTCACGAAATCCGTGGTATCGAAAGATTAGAGCGGTATTTTGAAAATATGTGCGGTGACCTCACCTATTGTCGTTTTAAATTCGTAGATGAAATGATTCAACCGGGGCGCGCATGTTTTAAATGGGAAATGTACTATCGTCATCCGAAAATAAAGAAAAACGCACCTCTGCACCTTAGTGGTACGAGTTTTATTAAATATTCGCAAAAAATTGATACTCACGAAGATTTTTACGATATGGGGGCCATGCTTTATGAGCACATCCCAGTCTTGGGCGGCGCAATCCGTTTACTGAAATCCAAAATCACTAACGGTATTTAACAGCATGCTTAATTGGTATGGGAAGACAGTTTGGATCACTGGTGCCAGTTCGGGCATTGGTCGATGCCTGGCGACAAAGTTAGCTGAGCGAGGCGCCACCGTGGTAATTAGCGCCCGTCGTGAAGAAGTATTAAATGACATAGCCAGTCACGATCCTCAAAGATTATTACCACTGGCAGTTGACGTTACAGATCATGAAAGTATTGCAGACGTCCAGAATAAATTAGCTCAACGTGTCGAGGCGCTGGATTTTATCATCATGGCGGCTGGTACTGTTGAGTATGAAGATGACCTCGACTTCGATCCCAAACGTTACCAGCGAGTATTCGACGTCAATTTCTTCGGTCTTGTTAATTCATTAGCAATTGCCATGCCACTGCTAAGAAATTCCGAAAATAAACCACACATCATTGGTGTAACCAGCCTAGTGATGCTGCTGGGCTTCCCCAGAGCTGAAGCTTACGGCGCCTCCAAGGCGGCTGCCGACTATTTTTTGAAGTCCCTGCGCAGTGATCTCCCTCCAGAGCAATTCTATATTAGTATTGCTCGCCCCGGATTCGTTAAAACACCGATGACCTCTGTTAACGATTTCCCCATGCCCTTTTTAATGACAGCAGACCAAGCCGCTGAACGCATCATTAAAGGCATCAACAAGCGTAAAATGTTTATCAATTTTCCGTCTAGATTCAGTGCCATCTTGAAACTACTATCGCTCGTACCCTGGTTGTGGTATTGCTACTTGACCCCGAAAATGACTCGATATCGCTCAACTTCGAAAACCCAGGAGCAAAGTAAAACATCGAAAAATGGCTCGGGCCGCACATGAGAATTGCCATAATCGGCACGGGAATATCTGGAATGGCTGCGGCTCATATACTTAGTCGCCGATATGAAGTCGTCGCTTACGAAGCGGCCAATCGCTTAGGTGGACACACCGCTACATTTGATATTGAGCACCGGAGTAAACACTATTCCGTCGATACTGGATTTATCGTATTCAACGACTGGACCTACCCTAATTTTAAAGCGATGTTGCAGAAATTAGGGGTAATCTACCAACCTACCTCCATGGGTTTTAGCGTCACTTGCGAAGAAAGTGGCTTGGAATACAGTGGGGGTGGTCTTGACGCGTTTTTTGCTCAGCGTCGCAATCTTCTCAGTCTGCAGCACTGGCGCATGATTCGTGATATTTTCCGCTTTAATAAAGAGGCCGTTGTGGACCTAAATTTGGACGACTCTTGTTCGAACATGACCTTGGGTGAGTACCTGCATCAGCAGGGCTACTCTCAAATATTTGTAGATAAATACCTCGTGCCTATGGGCTCGGCCATTTGGTCGGCAACAAGCTCTGCCATTAAAGACTTCCCATTAAAATTTTTTGTTAGATTTTTTCACAACCATGGTCTATTAAGTGTTACTAAACGCCCGCAGTGGCATGTGCTAAAGGGCGGTTCAAAAAGCTATATTGAGCCACTGATTGCACCATTCAAAGATAACATTCTCCTGAATACGCCAGTTGATCAAATACACCGCTATGATGACAGGGTTGAGATAAAGACCGCCTCGGGAAATAAAGAAATTTTTGATCAAGTGATTATTGCGACTCATAGCGATCAGGCCCTTGGGTTGTTAGCCGACGCCAGTGAAATAGAACAGCGGGTCCTCAAAGCGATTCCCTATCAGGACAACGAAGTCGTATTGCACACAGATACCTCTCTATTGCCCAGCAACCGCAAAACCTGGTCGAGTTGGAACTACCGAATTATGCAAGAAGAGCATAAGCAGACGCCTCCGGTTCTAACTTATAACATGAACATCCTACAATCTATCGATGCGCAATCTACCTTTTGTGTGACGCTGAATAAGACCGAGGCCGTTGATCCCGAAAAAATCATCGGTGTTTATCATTACGCCCATCCAGTTTTCTCGGTGGATGCTGTTGCCGCCCAAGAACAGTGGGAAACGGTCAACGGAGTTAACCGAACCTGGTTCTGTGGTGCCTACTGGGGTAATGGTTTTCACGAAGATGGTCTCAACAGCGCTTTGAGAATTGCAGAAAAATTTGGATTTTCTTCAAGCGATAATCATTTTTCAAGCTGTCGATAACAAACGGTACTGGGCGCTCGATGCCAAAGGTATGCACGATCACAAGAAAATTTTCAGCATGTTGTTTCGACTCGGAGCGTTGTCTCAACCCTCCTGCCTCTAATCGACTGTACAAACATGGTATGGCAATTAATTCTCCCCGACCCAATACAGACTCAGAGAATCACCTAACGCACCCACCCCTGGCAAGTGCCATTTACCAAGGCTGGGTGAGGCATCGTCGTTTTGGCGCCAAGCCCAACGCCTTCATCTATCGAGTTTTCATGGTTTATCTGGATTTGCAAGAAATCGATAAAGTCATGACGCTCAGCCGCTTTTGGTCCGCCAGTCATTTCAACCTCGCTTGGTTTAGAAGGTCAGATTATTTCGATGGAGATAGCCACAAACCACTCTACAACGCCGTCGCGGATCTAGTGCAGCAACGTACAGGTATCTGCGTCGAAGGACCTATTCGGATGCTGACTAACCTGCGCTACTTTGGCTACATTATTAATCCAATAACCTGTTACTATTGCTTCGATAAGAGCGGTCAAAACTTGCAAACCGTCGTTGCTGAAGTTACCAATACTCCGTGGGGTGAGCGCACTCATTACGTCTTGCCGCTTACGGAAGGTAATGGCGTGTCGGATAAACAGCGTTTTCTGTTTGCCAAAGGCATGCACGTGTCGCCATTTCAATCTATGGGGATGGAATATCGCTGGCGTGGTAAGACGCCTTCCCGAAGCTTGTTTATTCACATTGACGTGGATCGCGATGAACAAACAGTGCTGGATGCGACTGTGGTTCTAAAACGTAAGGCCATGAACCCCTCTACAATGAATCAAATCCTAATGCGCTACCCTCTGATGACGGTTCAGGTTCTTGTGGGAATCTATTGGCAAGCACTGAAATTGTTTGTTAAAGGCGCTCGCTATTACCCCAATTCGAAAAAGACTAATCCATGAGGAATACCTGTTGCGAATAGATCTCAGGGCCCAGACAGTAGTCCGAAAAAAGTCCAGCTTGCTCCAAACACCAATATATAATTCTGTTCCCAATCCAACAGATCCAGGAATCAAAGAATGAAAGTAGTCAGCATTTATAGTAATGCATCCAAGGCTAATGCAAATCCAGATACTTACACCACAGTAGATAAATGGGCAAAAAAACTCATATTTCGCTGGTTAGAAAGTCTTACCCAGGGTCGCTTAACGATTATTGATGAAGGTCGTCACTATCACTTTGGCCAAATTACCAGTGAATCCCGCATTGAGGCATGCATTATCGTCAAGCATCACTCGATTTATCGCGACGTTTTATTTAACGGCACGGTTGGCTCTGGTGAAGCTTATATGAAGGGCAGTTGGGAATCACCCGACTTGGTCAGCGTTATTCGACTGATGTGTAGTAATATCGATCGACTCGGTAAAATTGACCAGGGGTGGTCGAGAGTAAACTCGGTATTCGCCCGAATAATTCATAATCTGCGATTTAACAGCAAGAAAAATGCTCGATTAAATATTGCCGCCCACTACGACCTCGGCAACGCCTTCTTTCAGCAGTTTCTCGATCCTCTCATGATGTACTCTTCGGCCATTTTTCCAAACCAGCAGTCAGATTTGGAAGAAGCCTCCGTGTACAAGCTCGATCACATCTGTCGTCGCTTGCAACTGACCGAAGACGACCACCTTCTGGAGATCGGTACGGGTTGGGGCAGCATGGCTATTCACGCCGCCAAATATTACGGTTGCCATGTAACAACCACGACCATCTCCCGCAAACAGCACAAATATGCAAAAGCAGCGGTAGCCAAAGAAGGGTTGAGCGATAAAATTACAGTGTTGCTGGATGATTACCGTGACTTAAAAGGTAAATTTGACAAACTGGTCTCCATTGAAATGATTGAAGCAGTGGGTCGACGTTATCTTTCCCAATATTTTTCCACTTGCAGTCGCCTGTTAAAAGAGAATGGTCTGATGTTGATTCAGGCCATAACCATACCCAAACGGCAACAAAATCCGTCCAGCGGTCAGGCTGACTTTATTCAGCGCTACATTTTTCCGGGTGGTGATCTGCCTTCGCTCCCTATGATTGCTAAATACACCCATGAAGATACCAACATGCAAATAGTAGGTATTGAGGACATCACCCAAGATTATGCAAAAACCCTGGCAGCCTGGAGAAAAAATTTCTTTAAGAAATTATCGGAGATCAAGTCCCAGGGCTACGACGATGTATTTACCCGGATGTGGGATTTTTATTTGAGCTATTGTGAAGGCGGCTTTCGCGAGCGGACTATCAATACGCTTCAGGTTTTATTAGCTAAGCCCAATTGCTTGCAGTTGCCATCAGTCGTTACGAAGTGATAATCAAATGGCACAAATGAGTTAATAGATGCCCTTTTTTCGATGCCTTATTATTTATATTCTCGCACTGCTGACTATGTTAGCCAGCCAGCTTTCGTTCTCGGCGCAGGGCAGTTGCCCATTGGTCGATTCACAGGTGAATCCCGCTATCATCGGCCGCGCAATTTCTCTGGACGACGGCAAGCCGCTGTACTGTGAATATCATTTTTATCAATTTACAAATGATAAAACTCTAGTCGAGTACCGCGATCTCAACGGACAGTTATTTGCACAAAAGCAATTAGACTTTTCAGTTCACCCGCTAAAGCCCGACGTTATGCAGGAAGACTTTCGCCATGGCGAATTAAGGCGTGTTGAACGCTCAAAAAATACAGCGAATCCATCTGTATTAGTATCTTTACGCGAAGCTAATACTAATCAAATCAAAGAGGTTGAGATTCTCATTGAAGATCGACTGATTGTCGACGCTGGATTCGATGCGGCGATCCGTCAGTGGTGGAATTTACTGCTCTCGGGTGAGCAAGTAAAAGTGAATTTTTTATCACCGATTCACATGCGGACTTTTAATTTGATGATCGAGGAAAGTGAGGGCAACCGGTGTGCTGAAGCGATGGACGATGAGAATCGTCAAGTTTGCTTTTTAATTAGCCCGAGTAACCGCTTAATCGGTTTGTTCGTCAAGCCTTTAGTCCTGGTTTACGAGCGTGCTGGAAAGCGACTATCAAGCTACCAAGGTAGCGTTAACATCACCTCTCTCGAAGGTGAAAGTCTAAAAGCCAAAATATTCTACAGTTACCCCGAGCCTTCACTCAGCATCAGCGTTGATAATCTGAAAGCGAAATAGTTTTTTTAGTACCGGGATGGAATTATTTCGCCAGCTGCTTTTATTGGGATCTCACCGGCGCAATGCAGAATTTTTGATTGCTCCGGGGAATTTCTCCAAGAAAGCCAGACTAGTTATCGCCAATTCTCTCCAGAAGTAGAACCAGTGCTAAGCCTAAAATAGCCACTAAGATAGCAGGCCACAAAAATGCCGGCTCGTTGGTGACCTGTGTATAGGTAGTCGGCCAAACATTAATTTGCACCAGTGGAATTTGCTCTCCATGGCGATCCAGAGTGGTTTTTAATACCTGTTTCCAAGGCCATAACACTTTCAGAGAACCGACCAGAAATCCTGTCAGGAGAGTGTACATAACGGTTTGATAACGTTTTAACAGCCAGCTCAATAAATGACTAAACCCCAGTAAGCCCGATACACAACCCGCTGCAAAGCTGGCCAGCAAAATAATATCTAAAGAATTTAGAGCTTCAATAAAAACTTTGTACATGCCCAGCAATAAAAGAATAAAGCTGCCTGAGATACCGGGTAGAATCATCGCGCATATAGCAATGCTTCCGGAAATAAATAACATCCACCACTGGGCCGGTAGTTGCGCAGGACGCAGTGAAACAATGATCAGAGCAAACGCGGTGCCTAATAATAAGGCGACAAGTTCCTGCCACCGCCAGTGGCGCACCTGCATTATCAGGTAAATGATGGATGCGATAACTAAACCGAAGAAAAAAGCCCAGACTAAGATCGGGTATGTTTTCAGCGCTTGGTCGATAAAGTTTGCCAAGGTGACAACGCTAAGCAAAATTCCAGCAAACAACGTTACTAGAAAGCGGCCATCAGTCGCCTGCCAAAAAGCACCAAAACCCTCTCTGAATAGTGTAACAAGCGCCATTGGAGTGAGTGACTTCAGTGCGTTCAACAAGCGATCGTAAATGCCGGAAATAAAAGCAATCGTCCCACCTGAAACGCCGGGGACAATATCGGCAGCGCCCATTGTCATCCCTTTAAGAAATAATAAAAGCCAATCACTAGACCGATAGGGCTTGCCTGAATGGTCATTTTTCATCGATCTCTAACTCCACTCAACAGAGGAACAAAGCGGACAGTTTCCATGACGTCGACATTAAAAACGTCCTTGTCACCCTGGCGAACCACTCTCACTAGCGATTGTTGTTGTTCGCCAACAGGCATCACTAATACTCCGTTAGGAGATAATTGCTGTTTCAGCTCCAGAGGAATTTCGGCGGGAGCAGCGGCGCAGAGAATGGCATCGTAGGGCGATTCTTTTTTCCAACCCAAGGTGCCATCCGCAAGAATAAAGCGCACTTGGTGATAATTTAGCTGCCGCAGCCGATGGCGAGCTTTTTGCTGCAAAGCAGAAATGCATTCAACGCTGTAGAGGTGTTTTACAAAAGGCGCGAGAATAGCCGTCTGATAACCCGAGCCTGTACCAATTTCCAGAACTTTATCCAGTTTTGGTGCAGAAGTGATTAACAATTCCGTCATCCTGGCGACGATGTAGGGTTGCGAGATTGTTTGACTGTGTCCGATTGGGAGTGCCGTGTCCTCATAAGCGCGGTGAGAAAGTGCTTCATCGAGAAATAAATGGCGCGGGGTTTGACGCATTGCCGACAGCACTTGTTGGTGGCGAATTCCCTGCGCTACCAAACGCTGAATCATACGTTCACGGGTGCGTTCAGAGGTCATGCCTGAGCCTTGTAACTGTAAATTCATCGATAAACCTTACGTCACGTAAACTTTGTTACTAGAGACTTTTGTAAATAAAAATGATGGCACGTTCTCTGCTTTTATCGGCAATAGGTTAACCCAGGCACAGAGAACACAAAAAAGCGTTAACTCGCGGAAGCTATCAGAAAATCCATCCAAAGTAAAACTTGGTATTTGTTTTGATTCAATAGCCGCGCTCAACGAGGAAATTATTGTAGAGAGCTTTTTCGGGATGCGGCTAGAGTGCAGTGGATAACATCGATGATGATATCAAAAGGAGCGATTGTGATTGGATTCGGTAATTAATTGGTCAGGATTGGGAGTTTTTTGCTGTTAGGATAATTTTCGTTGGAAAATAATGTCGAGTATCGAGTGTTTTATAAGAATTGCTTTTTATTAGGAGTGGTACGACCGAGTGGACTCGAACCACCGACCCCCACCATGTCAAGGTGGTGCTCTAACCAACTGAGCTACGGTCGTATGAGGCAGCGAAATATAACCGCGTTCCAATGTAATAGCAATAAAAACTTCCCAAGCTTGAAGTCCCGTGGGGAGTACGCTGTCAATAATGATCTTTGCAGAGAGTGGGACTTTATTTGAAGTCGGTGGTTGACAGTGTCGATACGTAAAGTCTCTAGTCGGAGCAGATAGCCGTTCTGCTAATGCGTTAAACTTTAAGGAATCTCTGATGAATTAATCAGAGTATTCTTAAAAAAATAAATATCACTTTAATCATTGAAATATCACTACAGTATGAAAAAAACTATAAGAACATCTCATTGCTCCTCAAATAAACCCCCAGTAATTTTTGCCATTTTAATAGTTTTAGTCTTTGGATCAGTCAGCTGTCGGGCCGAACAAGTAGGCGAGTCACTGGCTCCCGAAATTGCCAGTGGTACGAGTGCTAAGACCTTAGTGAGGGCCAATCACTTTATGGTCAGTGCGGCTCATCCACTAGCCACCCAAACGGGTTACGATGTTCTCGCCAGTGGCGGTTCCGCTATCGATGCCCTGATTGCTGTTCAAATGGTACTGGGTTTGGTGGAGCCTCAATCCTCTGGTTTGGGCGGTGGTGCTTTCGCAGTGTATTACCACGCTGAGACACAGACTATTACAACTTTTGATGGCCGCGAGAAGGCGCCTTTGGAGACCAGAGAGAATTTATTTCTCGATCAGCAAGGGCAACCGCTTAAATTCTATGAGGCGGTGGTCGGCGGTCGCTCTGTTGGTACCCCGGGTACCGTAAAGTTGATGGGTGAGCTTCACCGGCGTTATGGCCGCTTGCCCTGGGCGAAGCTATTGCGACCGGCTATTGAGCAAGCCCGCCGGGGTTTTCAGCTTTCGCCCAGACTCGCCGGCGCTATTCTAGCGGACAAGCAGCGTTTAGGTCGCTATCCCGAGACCCGGGCATATTTTTTCGACGCGCAGAGTCGTCCTCTACAGGTGGGGTCGCTGTTGCGAAATCCCGATTATGCGCGGACTCTCAGTGTGCTCGCTAAAGAAGGTGCCGGAGCGTTTTACAGTGGCGAAATCCCACAAGCCATTGTGGATAAAGTGCGTGGAGTCAACGACAATCCCGGTGTATTGTCGTTGAAAGATTTCGATGCGTACCGAGTGAAAGAGCGCCCCGCTGTTTGTCTGCCTTATCGGCAATACCGGATCTGTGGCATGGGGCCACCTAGCTCTGGTGCACTGACAGTCAACCAGATACTGGGGATAACGCAGTATTTTGATCTAAAAGCTCTCGGGCCACAGTCGGCAGTGGCCTGGCAAATCATCGGCGACGCCTCGCGGCTGGCTTTTGCCGATCGCAGTCGCTACATGGCCGACAGCGATTTTGTAGAGATGCCTCAGGGCTTACTCGATAACCACTATCTAAAGGCTCGAGCAACACTGATTCAGACAGGCAAAGCGCTAAATGATGCTGCGCCAGGTACGCCGCGGTGGCAAAAGCCAGCAGCCCAGGCCGACGATAACTCTATCGAGTTTCCATCCACTAGCCATATTTCGATCGTCGATGCCGATGGCAATGCAGTCTCGATGACGACGACTATCGAGAATGGCTTTGGTTCGCGTCTAATGTCTCAGGGCTTTTTACTTAATAACGAGCTGACGGATTTCGCGTTCACGCCACAAAAAGACGGTCGGCCGGTTGCTAATCGCATCCAGCCAGGTAAACGCCCACGTTCTTCCATGTCGCCAACGATTGTACTTAAAGATAACCGACCTTATTTACTTATCGGTTCGCCCGGTGGTTCTCGGATCATTGGTTATGTGGTGAAAACGTTAATTGCTCACCTGGAATGGGGTCTGGATATTCAGAAAGCCATCGACTTACCACACAAAGTGAATCGCTTTGGTGTTTTTGAACTCGAAGAAAGTACCGAAGCAGAGCGAATGAAGCCAGCTCTAGAAGGCATGGGCTATCGGGTAAAGATCCGCGAATTGAACTCGGGTCTGCAGGGCATTGTAGTGACTCCCGGTGGACTCTATGGTGGTGCGGATCCGCGGCGAGAGGGCCTGGTTTTGGGCGATTAGAAGACTAACGTGTGATCGTTGTTTGCTGTTTTTTGTTAAAACGCTATTGACTGGCAGAGCATTCAAGAATGCTATCGAAATCCCTGGGTACCTGTTTCAACGGACATCAGTTACCATAATGAAATGCTATCTCTGTTATTTCAACAATGAGATATCAGCAAAGGCAGTCGCAGACTAGCTATTAGCCGGCCAGCTATTATTAAGTCCACACCAAAAATCTGTATATTTTTAGTTGCCATTATTAATTTTTCATCATAAAGCATGATAAGGCCGTATGACCACTCGAGCTAATGATTTTAGTACAGCATTATGACAGATCCAATTTTAGAAACTTCTATCGAAAGTAACGATGAAGTCACCTTTGACTTTGACAATACCTACGCCCACGAACTGACGGGTTTTTATGCCCCTTCTCAGCCCGAAAAAAGCAGCAAACCAAAGTTGGTTTATTTTAATCAACCGCTATCCATGGCGCTGGGCCTTACCTGTTTAGAGCCCCTCGAAACTGACCGACTTGCCGGGATATTCTCAGGGAACCAACTACCGCAAGGTGCTGAACCGGTAGCACAAGTCTATGCTGGTCATCAGTTTGGCCATTTCAGTCCACAGTTGGGCGATGGCCGAGCTTTAATAGTTGGAGAACTATTGGATCCACGGGGAGAACGCTACGATCTTGCCTTAAAAGGTTCTGGACGAACGCCTTTTTCCCGCGGTGGCGATGGTAAAGCTGCGCTGGGACCGATGCTTCGGGAGGTTCTGGTCGGAGAAGCAATGCATGCCCTCGGAATTGCTTCTACTCGCAGTTTGGCTGTGGTCGCTACCGGTGAGCCGGTTTATCGAGAGATTGTACTTCCCGGCGCCATTTTAACAAGAGTCGCGTCAAGCCACATCCGCATTGGAACCTTCGAGTTTTTTGCCGCGCGCGGCGAGCACCACAACATTAAAAAACTGGCGGACTATACTCTGCGGCGTCACTATCCACAGCCGAATGATGTAGAGCATCCCTATCGAGAATTGTTGAGGGGGGTCGTTCAGGTTCAGGCCAAGCTCATCGCCCAATGGATGAGCGTAGGTTTTATTCACGGTGTTCTGAATACCGACAATATGAGTATTGCCGGGGAAACCATCGATTACGGTCCCTGTGCATTTATGGAAAGCTATAATCCAAAAACCGTATTCAGTTCCATCGATCATCAAGGGCGCTACGCATACGATAATCAACCCTCCATTGGTCAGTGGAATCTGGCAAAGTTTGCTCAAACTCTGTTGCCTCTACTGGACCGAGACGAGAAAAAAGCCATCGAAATTGCTGGTGAAATACTCGACCAATACGGGAGTATTTACGAAATCCACTGGCTGAATTTAATGAGTAAAAAGCTGGGTCTGCCAGAAAATCTATTAAATAAAAACGAAGAGGGTCGAGTGGTACTCGATAGCTGGTTTAAACTTCTGCAAGATCACCAAGTTGACTTTACTTTGGCTTGGCGTGCATTGGCCGACGCCGCACAAGGTGATGATGTCAATCTGAGAAAAAGATTCCGCGAGACTACAGAACTCGAACAGTGGCTCCATAATTGGCGTCAGTTATCCCAGGGATTATCGGAATTTTCGACCGATCAAAAACGCGCTGAGATGATGCGGTCGATTAATCCTTGGGTAATTCCTCGGAACCATCATGTGGAGATGGCCCTAAATACCGCTTCGGATCAGGGCAACATGGAACCTTTCCAGCAGTTGTTGCTGGCGCTTAGAAATCCCTTTGTCGAAAAAGATCAGTTCGCAGCATTCGCTGAACCCGCTTCTGCTGAATTTACCCAGGAGTTCAAGACCTACTGCGGCACCTGACCCGCTAAAAAAGTAGATATTCAAAACATTTATATAGATTTGAGATAACCCGCTAGAGGGCGCGTTCCGTCCACTCGAAAAAGGTATTCATGACAAAATTATTCGGCCGTCAAATCATCGACCGCATGGAAAGAAGTTTCCGCGCGCACTTTATCAACTCATTGTCCGGATTCAAGAGTGCCAACCTCATTGGTACGCTGTCGAAAGATGGCCAGTCAAACCTTGCCATTGTTAGCTCAGTGGTACACCTGGGGGCTAATCCGCCGCTGATAGCTTATATCAATCGGCCAGCGTCTGTTCCCCGCCATACCTTGAATAATATTCTCGAAACCGGTTTCTACACCATCAATCATGTTGGTGAAAGTATGATTTCAAGTGCACACCAGACATCTGCGCGTTACGGTTCAGAAACTTCAGAATTTGCTGCTACAGGGTTGTCCGAATACTGGCTGGAAGATTTTCCTGCGCCGGCAGTTGCTGAAAGTGCCTTAAAAATTGCAATGCGCTATGTAGAACACAATACCCTACTCAACGATACCGTAATGATCATTGGTGAGGTCGAGCGCGTCGAGGTGGCAGCCGAGGCCGTTCAGGAAGATGGCTTTATCGATATGGACAATTTGCAAACCGTCGCAGTGAGTGGCTTGGATTGTTATTATCGCCCTGGACATCTCAAGCGTATGGCCTATGCTAAACCCGATAAATGCTCTGAAGAACTAAAATAGTCCACAATTATCAAAGGGTTGCAATTCGGTAATTGGGACTTATGATCATGTTGATGTTTTTTACTTTATAATCACTATTGAACTAGAACAGTAACATTTTACAGCTCATTGACTCGGAGGAGTTATGGAATCAAACACGTTTACTCAGCAAAATACTCAGACTCAACAGTTTGAGGTTAGCAAAGTACTTCGAAACACTTATGCACTATTAGCAATGACAATGATGTTTAGTGCGCTAACCGCAGGTGTCTCCATGGCGGTCGGAATAGGCCATGGCTTATCTCTTGTTTTTTCCCTGACAGCACTGGCTCTGGTCTGGTTTGTGCTTCCTCGAACGGCCAATTCCAGCGCTGGCATTTTCGTTGTATTTGGTTTCACTGGTCTGCTGGGGGCATCGCTCGGTCCTTTGCTGAACCACTACTTGCAGATGGCAAATGGCGGCTCCGTCGTAGTGCAGGCCCTGGGCGGCACCGCCTTGGTCTTCTTTTCCCTATCAGCCTACGTGTTAACTACCCGCAAAGACTTTAGCTTTATGGGTGGCTTTTTATTCATTGGTTTAATTGTTGCCCTCGTGGCCATGGTGGGCATGTGGATCGCTGGTGCCTTTTTTGACGTCAATGTTTCAATGTTTCATCTGGGTCTTAGTGTAATGATCGTATTATTGATGTCTGGGTTTATCTTGTATGATACAAGCCGCATCATTAATGGTGGGGAGACTAACTACATCTTGGCCACTACATCGTTATACCTGAGCATCTATAATCTGTTTGTTAGTTTGTTGCACATCTTGGGTTTTATGAACAACGATTAACGAACCGCAACATAAACTTCTCTAAAACTTATACAAGCGCTTGCGTCAATCTGGCAATGTAAAACAACTAAGGTGCCGGATTGGCGAAGAGCAGGGTTCACCATCACTGCTCGGAAAAATCCAACGCACGCGAAAGGGAATATTTAGCCAGTAGTGAATTTTCCCGAATGGTTACGATGTTGGAAAGCACACTAATCACAGGTTAACGATTCCAGTTGGGAAATCCGCTTAACCCTCCTCGCCATAGCTAATCTTGCTCTACCGAATTTACCTCATTCTGAATCCTGTTAAATATGACAAAAATAGTCAATCAGGACAGTTTTTCATCGGATTTCGGTGGTTATCAAATTCAGTAGTTACTAAATTCGATGGCACTCCCTACAAATATGCTTTAGGGTTATCAAATAATTTTCTTTAGACTTAATTTTGTCTACCTCGAAATCACTGTCTGTAACCGATTGTCAAGTTTTGAGTTCCAAGAATTAAATGGGAAGCAACGCAAATGACTTGCACCCAACTTGGCCCCTGACTAAAATCGATTAACTAAAAATTGACCTCTCGCCTGAATATGATGACAAGCGTATTGATAAAATTAGCTATGACTCATCGATGCTAATGAAGCAGTCACTTCAACTAAAATTGGGCCAGAGCCTAACCATGACTCCCCAGTTGCAACAGGCGATTCGCATGTTGCAACTCTCGACCCTCGATTTACAAAACGAAGTTCAGCAAGTACTCGAGTCCAATCCTATGTTGGAGGCGGATGGCGAGACCGCTGAAATCGATGAGCCGACCGATCAAAATGAAAATAATAAGCTCTCTGAAAATAACGAGCTCTGTTTACCTCAAGGCACCAGCAATCACCAAGATATCAACAGCGAATCAACACCCCCCACGGCGAGCAGCGAATCGCTAACAGAGGATAACTGGTCACAAGAAATTCCCAGAGACCTCCCTGTAGATACCAGCTGGGATGATGTCTACCAAATCAACACATCCTCTGGCCCCACAAATACCAACGATGATAATTCAGAGGATTTTGACGGAAATCGCGACACTAGCGATAGTTTGCAGGATCACCTTTTGTGGCAACTTAACCTTACGCCTTTTTCTGATAGTGATTACTCGATTGCACTTACTATAATTGATGACATTCAGGACAGTGGCCTGCTATTTTCCTCCATTGAGGATATTTATCAGAGTTTGAGTCAGCAGCTCGACGATTTGGAGTTAGATGAAGTAAAAGCGGTTTTACATCGTTTGCAACAATTCGATCCTCCTGGTATTGCTGCTGAGGACCTGGCCGATTGCTTACTCATTCAGTTAAATCAACTAAGTGAATTAACCCCCTCGCTCGATGTAGCTAAAACGATTATCAAGGATCATATCGCTCTCTTAGGCGCTAAAGACTACAAAGCGCTAATGCGAAAACTCCGTGTTTCTGAAGATGAGTTGGGTCAGGCGATTTCGCTCATCCAAACTATGAATCCGCGTCCAGGCGACGATCTGAGCGTTAGAGAGACTGAATATGTAGTCCCAGATGTTTTCGTCAACAAAAAGGACTGTCGCTGGGTGGTAGAGTTAAATCCTGACACCACGCCTAAACTCCGTATTAATGCCAGCTATGCTTCACTCGTCAAACGAGCAAATACGAGTAGCGACAACGCCTTTCTAAAAAATAATTTGCAGGAGGCTCGCTGGTTTCTAAAAAGTCTACGAAGTCGTAATGAGACTTTACTAAAGGTAGCCAGCGCCATCGTAGAAAAGCAACAACAATTCTTGGACTTTGGAGAAGAGGCCATGAAGCCTCTGGTACTCTGCGATATTGCCGATATCGTCGATATGCATGAATCTACCATTTCTCGAGTTACCAATAATAAATATATTCACACTCCCCAGGGTACATTAGAGTTGAAGTACTTTTTCTCAAGCCACGTGAGTACAGATGGCGGTGGTGAGTGCTCGTCTACGGCTATCCGAGCCATTATTAAAAAGATTATTGCTGACGAGAATCGACGGAAGCCATTGAGTGACAGCAAAATAACGCTGTTATTGGGTAATCAGGGAATTAAGGTAGCCCGTCGAACTATTGCCAAGTATCGAGAAGCGATGAATATTCCGCCTTCCAATGAACGTAAACAACTAGCCTGAATTTCCGGCAACTCAAATTATTTTCAGTTATCCAGCAATGATACACGCGAGTTACTACGTCACTACGATCTGTATATTTCCCCCCTACTAATTATATTTCATGAATATATCATCAATTCTCTCGCCCGAATGTGTATTGTTTAACCAAGACTGCACCAGTAAAAAACGTATTCTCGAAGCTATTGCTTCCCACTTTGGCAAGCAGTATCGAGCACTTAACCCGGACACGGTTTTTAATGCATTAATTGCCAGAGAGCGTCTTGGTTCTACGGCAATTGGTCAGGGTATCGCTATTCCCCACTGCCGTATTTCTGATTGCAACACAACTTTAGGGTTATTGGTTACTCTGGATAAGGCTGTTGACTTTGATGCGATTGATAATCAGCCGGTTGATATTATTTTTGTACTCTTGGTTCCAGAGGATAATGACCAAAATCATCTGCAGACTCTGGCCACCCTCGCGGAAGCCTTTTCTCAGACAGAAATACAGAGGCAATTGCGTCAGGCGGACAGCCCCGAAGAGCTCTACACTGTAATGACTGATTGAGGAGCTTGAATAGTATTCTTATTTACTTCGATATCTGGATAGATGGAGTGCGAGAGCGCAAGCCCGAGCCAGCATCTTGCTGTATTCGCACTGTTGATTAAGACTATTCCATAAAACACCATGTATCTTGTAAAAAAATATAGCTTTTTGATTGCTTTTTTCGCCGCTGTCAACCTCCCCTGTTCTACACTAGGGTTTGCCGATACAGCGTATCCGCCAATGGATGAAGAGCTTAGGCAGTCGCTCAAAGCGGCAACTTCCGATGGTTTTATCGATCGTTTTGATGCCGAAGTGTGGTTAGTGACCATGTCGCACAAGCTTAAAGCCTTCGTTAAAAACCCTAAAGAACGGCTGCATCTTCTGCGTAAGGTTCATCAGGAAGCTACTCGTGCGCAACTTGAGCCCGAATTGGTTTTGGCCGTGATTCAAATCGAAAGTGCATTTGATCCTTATGCGGTCTCTCGAGTAGGTGCCCAAGGACTCATGCAAGTTATGCCTTTTTGGAAGGAGGAAATTGGTCGGCCAGAGGATAATCTCATCCAATTGGAAACCAACCTGCGCTATGGTTGCACCATCCTAAAGCATTATCTGGGCAAAGAAAAAGGTAGATTAGCCAGTGCTCTAGCTCGTTACAATGGCAGCTACGGAAGCTACAAATACTCTCGAAAGGTAATGGACGCCTGGTTAGAACACTGGCGTTAAATTAGCACAACAATCGGTGTAGCCTCAGGCAATTGAGGCGTCTGCGACGCTAATTTTGCAAGGTTAACCTCGCAAGAAAAGTACCACTTATACTTCAGATATATGATGGGGATAATTTTTATTGGGTTAAATTCGTAGTCTTATCAGAGTTAGTCGAGTGAGGTACCTTTTTGCTTTGCGCCAGACTTAGCGTTAGGTTCTAGTGGTTTTCAGGGTGATCGATTGTTTATTTCTAATCATCGAACTGTTTGATAAGAACGGAAGTATCGCAACGATGGTAGCCTTTGGCTTGTAGTTTTTTGTACTCAGCCATGGCGTGAAGTGTATTTGGTAAATTTAATGCAAGAGCTTCCGCCGATTCTAAACAAAATCCCAAATCCTTGATCATCCAATCAATCGCAAAACCAAAGTCAAACTTGTCCTCGATAATAGTCTGGCCATTATTGGATAACTGCCAGCTGCCAGCTGCGCCGCCCGAAACCGCTTTAATAACTTTGGGGAGATCCAATTCGGATTTTCTAGCTAGTGTCAGGCCTTCGGATATTCCCTGTAAGACGCCAGCGATTAAAATCTGATTTACCATCTTTGTCATTTGGCCGGAGCCGACAGGACCCATTAGCGTGATAGCTTTAGCGTAGGGCAGAATCGCTTTTTTAACCTGCTCTAATACGGAATGGTCTCCTCCCGCCATGACTGAAAGCTTGCCGTTTTCGGCGCCTCTCTGGCCTCCTGATACCGGAGCGTCCAGAAAGCTTATATTCTGTTGTGAGCAAGCCTCAGAAAGCTCTAAGGCGAGCGCGTGAGAGGTCGTTGTGTGATCGATCAGTGTGCCGCCAGTGTCTAGGCCTGCCAGAACCCCCTGTTCGCCATAAACTACACTGCGGACATCATCGTCATTGCCCACGCAGGTCATAACGCAGTCTGCACCTTCGCTTGCCTGACGAGGCGTCGGTGCATAGTTGCCGTTGTATTGCTTTGCCCAGGCTTGTGCTTTGGATTCGGTGCGGTTGTAAACGCAAACACTGTGTCCTTGCAGTTGTTGGTGCCCAGCCATGGGATAACCCATGACCCCCAAGCCGATAAATGCGATTTTCATCGGTGCTGTTACCCCGAAAGTCCCACGTGGATTATCGTCAAAGCTCTACTTAGAGGATCGAACCTGTGCGGCGACCTCTTCGGCAAAGTCTACCTTCTTCAGTTCGATGCCTTCACCTACTTCAAAACGCACAAAAGCCTGAATTTTTGCTCCAGTTTCTTCAACTAACTGGCCAACTGAAATCTCTGGATTTTTTACGAAAGGCTGTTCGATCAGGCTATTTTCTTTCAGAAATTTTTTGATGCGACCACCCACCATTTTTTCTACGATGGCTGCTGGTTTATTCTCCATATCCGGTTGTGCTTTGATAATTTCTTTTTCTTTATTGAGGATTTCTTCGGGCATATCATCGGAATTAACGACTTCGGGATTCACGGCGGCCACGTGCATAGCTACGTCTTTAGCGAGCTCGGCAGCACCATTTGTTAGCTGAACCAGAACGGCGATGCGGTTATTGGAATGAACGTAGGCGCCGACGGTCGGACCATCTAGCAACTGAACGCGGCGAACCGAAATATTTTCACCAATTTTCTGTACCAATGCCTCGCGAGCAGTCTCCAACTCACCCTTCATTAAAGAGGAAAGGTCGGTCTCCTTGTTGGCCAGGGCTTTCTCCGCGACTTGGTCGACAAATGCGAGAAAGCCATCGTCTCGAGCGACGAAGTCGGTTTCTGAGTTTACTTCCAAAATAAGTCCATAGCTGTTGTCTTCAGCCAGGCGTATGGTGACTACGCCATCGGCGGCAGTGCGCTCCGCTTTTTTTGCGGCCTTTAAGCCGCTGGCCTTACGAAGGTTTTCAATAGCGACATCAATATCGCCGTCGGCCGCGGACAAAGCTTTTTTACATTCCATCATTCCGAGGCCAGTTCGCTCGCGAAGTTCTTTCACTGTTGAAGCGGAAACTACCGCCATGATATTACCCTCATTTAATAAGTTGATTGTTCATCGAGTGTGTAGCTCATTTATTGAGTCACAGCGGAACTCGGTGTGGAAATGACTTGATACCCTGCCGGGGGGCAGGTGTTCAGATAAGGAAAGGTCAGTCTTCAGCCTGTACGTTCTCGGGCTTTGCTTCTGTCTCGGTAAATTCCTCTTCACTGTGGACGGGCTTGTCGCCTTGTGACCCGTTGATGCAGGCGTTGGCGACTGCAGTGGCATAAAGTTTGATAGAGCGGATGGAGTCGTCGTTGCCCGGTATAACGTAATCGATACCGTCTGGATCACTGTTAGTATCAACGATGGCGAAAATGGGGATTCCCAGTTTGTTAGCTTCGTTAACAGCGATACGTTCTTGCTCGACATCGATGATGAAAAGCGCATCTGGGAGACCGCCCATATCTTTGATCCCACCAATGGACAGTTCCAATTTTTGCATGGCTCGCTGACGCATCAATGCTTCTTTTTTTGTCAGTTTTTCGAAGGTGCCGTCCTGGCTTTGAGCCTCCAGCTCGCGAAAGCGACGAATAGATGCACGAATCGTTTTGTAATTTGTTAGCATTCCCCCTAGCCAGCGGTGACTAACAAATGGTTGGCCGGCGAGTTGCGCTTGTTCCTTAATAATTTTTTGAGCGGCGCGTTTTGTGCCCACCATCAAAATTTTCTTTTTCTGAGCGGCCATGGACTTGATCATGGCCAGAGCTGAGTTAAAAGCGGGAACCGTGTGCTCGAGATTGATAATATGAATATTATTGCGGGCCCCAAAAATTAATGGTGCCATTTTGGGGTTCCAGTAGCGAGTTTGGTGGCCAAAATGAACACCAGCTTGCAACATATCGCGCATGCTTACAGTAGACATAAAAATTTTCCTATTTTGGGTTAGGCCTCCATACACCCCGAGCAGCCAACGCTAATCGATGTTTAGTCGAATTAGAGCACCCAGACTGACGTGTCGATGCATGTGTGACGGTGATTGAGAACGAGACCAGTACGCGAACGCCTTCTTATCTCAGATACCGGATCAGTATAGTGTTCGCTTGGTTGTTTACTTCGGCGACACTTACGTTCAGGGGTATTGCACAAGTCTCCTTCAATTCTACGGAGCTTATGTCACGGAGTTTGACCAGGGACTTCAGCCGTGCTCGCGAGCAAGATTTGCGTACGTGTAAAAGTTTCGATGTATTAGTTTTTCGACCTTGGCTCAGTGAGCATTCAAAGTCGGGCGATTTTATACCACAATTGAGCCTATAGCTCTAGGAGTTTTCCTAGAAATTAAGTATCGCAATGTTGGGGATTTTCATCCTTTATTTGTACTTCGTTCCCCATCCACTTTCGCAATCACAGTAATTAGCTGCTACTGACACTACTCTAGTTTACAATGCCCTTCCAATTCAGTCCTTTCTATACACTAAAACTCGATTTTAAATAGCTAAAACTCCTATGTCTGTCACGATTAAAACTCCTAGCGAAATTGAAAAAATGCGTGTTGCTGGGCGTATGGCCGCTGAAGTACTAGAGATGATCGAGCCGCATGTCCGGCCCGGCGCCACAACAGAAGAGCTCGATAGTCTCTGTCATCGCCACATAACCGAAGTCCAAAAAGCCATTCCGGCTTGTCTGGGTTATCGTGGCTTCCCAAAATCCATCTGTACATCGGTTAATCACGTGGTTTGCCACGGTATCCCCTCCGATAAGAAAAAGCTCAAAAGCGGCGACATTATTAATATTGATGTCACCGTTATTTACCAGGGCTACCACGGGGATACCAGCAAAATGTACTTTGTTGGTAAGCCCGCAAGCCATGCGGAGCGGTTGGTGAAGGTTACTCAGGAATGTCTTTACAAGGGCATTGAGTTGGTTAAACCCGGTGCCCGCCTGGGCGATATTGGCCACGTTATCCAGCAGCACGCCGAATCTAATTATTACTCCGTAGTTCGAGAGTACTGCGGTCACGGTATTGGTCACACCTTTCACGAAGAGCCACAAGTCCTTCATTACGGACAGCCGAATACTCAAATGGCTCTCGAAGAGGGTATGTGTTTTACCATTGAACCCATGATCAATGCTGGCAAGCCGGCAACTAAAATGAAAAGTGATGGCTGGACAGTAGAAACCATCGATGGACGCTTGTCTGCCCAGTGGGAGCACACTCTGCTTGTAACCAGCTCGGGTGTTGAGGTGTTGACGGCTCGTGGGGAAGAAAATTTTGGTTAATTCGGCGATTTTAGAAGTTCCCCTGCTCGATACCTGGCCCTTGGCCATTTCTTTAAATCAGGAAAAATTTCGCAGCGCTTTAGCCAAATCCGACTCTACCGTCGACACCTTCAAAACGGCCTATAAAGCAATCGATTTTCATCTCGACCTTCGCTTCAAAGAAGGCGAAAACATTCGTAACCTTATCCTCGAACGCGCAGTGCTTGTTGACTGTTTATTGCATTATGCCTGGCACCAATTCCAGTGGGGTGAAGAGATAAGTCTCGTCGCCGTTGGTGGCTATGGCCGCGGACAGCTCCATCCTCAATCCGATATCGATATTTTAATACTCACCAGCAATCAACCGGTAGGCAGTGATCACCAGAATATCCAGCAGTTTGTGGCCCTGTTGTGGGATATTGGGCTCAATATTGGCCACAGTGTTCGCACTCTCGATGAGTGTAGCCAGGTTGCGGCCGACGATGTCACGGTGGTCACTAACTTAATAGAATCTCGTCTCTTACAGGGTTCAAGAATACTATTGCAAAGATTGCAACTGGCTACTGAACCCGAACATATGTGGTCTCATGAACGTTTCTTTCAGGCAAAGTTTAACGAGCAGGAGATGCGCCACAGAAAATACAACGACGCTGAATACCAGTTGGAGCCTAACGTTAAAAATGGTCCGGGCGCGCTCCGGGATATCCAAACCATTCAATGGGTTGCCCAACGTTTTTTTAATGTGCCGTCACTGCGCTATCTCAGTGGTAAGAGTTTTTTTACGGATACCGAATACAACACACTTATCTATGGCGAGGAGTTTCTGTGGCGAGTGCGCTACGGCTTACATATGATTGCCAAACGCCCAGAAGAGCGACTGCTCTTTGACTTTCAAAAACAACTGGCAAAATTTTTTGGTTATCGGGACAAAAGTAGTTTGATTGCCATTGAACAATTTATGCGCGAGTATTATCGCGTTGTATTGTCCTTGCGAGAATTAAACGATGTACTTCTACAATTTCTCGATGAGGCTATCATACAGCCTAAAAATAGTGATGAAACTCAGGTGATTAATGAGCGCTTCCGGCTTCGCGGTCACGATATTGAGGTCGCTCACCGGCAGGTTTTTAAGCAGAACCCCTCTGCTTTGTTAGAAATTTTTGTGTTAGCTGCACAGAATCAAGCTATCGAGGGTATTCGCGCTTCCACCATTCGATTAATCCGGGAAAATTGCTGCTTGATCGATGAAAGCTTTCGGCAAAATCCGGTAAATAATCAATTATTTTTATCGTTTTTGGGATCGCCCTACAAGTTGGTGTCTCAGTTAAAACGCATGAAGCGTTACGGTATCCTCTCGCGTTATTTGCCCGAGTTCGATCATATTATCGGCCAGATGCAACACGACTTATTTCACATCTACACAGTCGATGACCACACCCTGAATGTTATCGAATTTATGCGTCGCTTCTTGTTGCCGGATGCGGAAGAGAAATTTCCTGTCGTGGCCCAGGTAGCCAAGCAATTGCCCGATATTAAGCTGCTGTACATTGCTGGTTTATACCACGATATTGCTAAAGGTCGCGGCGGCAACCACTCAATTCTCGGCGCCGAAGATGCCATTCACTTCTGTGAGCGCCATCAGTTGTCCAAGCTAAGTGCGCGCCTAATTGCTTGGCTCGTAGAAAATCATCTCGTTATGTCATCTACTTCACAAAAGATGGATCTGTCGGACCCCAAGGTCATTCATACCTTTGCTAAGTTGGTCAGCGATCAGCTGCACCTGGATTATCTTTATGTGTTGACGGTAGCCGACATGAATGGCACGAATCCCGATATATGGAACAATTGGCGAGCGAGTCTTTTGCAACAACTCTATCGAGAAACCAGTCGCGCCTTGCGTCGAGGGCTTGAGAATCCCGCTGATCGGGAGGAGAGAATGACGGAGAATCAGGAGGTCGCGATGAACCAATTGTTGAGCGAACATCCTAATTTTTCAGAGCAAAGTATTTGGGAACTCTGGCAAACGGCCGGTGACGATTACTTCTTGAGAGAAAAAGCAGTCGATATCGTCTGGCACACATCGGCCATATTAAACCAGAAAAATCCCGATGAGCCATTGGTGTTGATTACCGACCATACAATGAAAGGTGACCATAAAGTTACTCAAATTTTTATCCGCACTTTATCTAATCATAATATTTTTGCCACGGCGACTTGCGGTCTGGACTATCTCAACTTGGATGTTCAGGACGCGCGGATTTATACCACTGTTTCTGGCTACACCATGGATACCTTTTACGTTTTGGATTCGAAGGGAAAGCCCGTCAGTTCCAATCCGAAAACCCGCCAGTCCATTGTCGACGGTATCTTGTCGGAGTTAAAGCTGTCGATTCGTTATCGCAGTATCATAAAGAAACGCACCCCTCGCCAAATGAAACACTTCAGTATCCCGACGCGGGCCAGTATCAGCCATGATTTGTCCCATGAGTACACGGTCTTAGAAGTGATCAGCCCCGACAGGCCCGGCTTTCTCGCGCTGATTGCTCGCATTTTCGTAGAATTGGATATTGCCTTGGTAACTGCAAAAATCACCACACTCGGCGAGCGGGTAGAGGATGTTTTTTACATTACCGATAAATATGGAAATCGCTTGAGCAGTCCATCGCTGTGTCAGCGGCTCCAAAAAATAATTGAGCAGCGCCTGGATGCAGAAGCTGTCGATAACACATACCACTAATTTTTTTGTTGCGATGCTAATAAGATCTTATGAATCCTGACTTAGGACGGCTCCAGCCTTATCCCTTTGAAAAACTGGCCGAACTGAAACGCGGTGTTGAAGCCAATCACGCACTGGATCCTATCGCGCTTTCTGTCGGTGAGCCTAAACACTCGCCGCCAGCGCTGGTTCTGCAAACGCTGACTGAAAATGTATCAAAGGTCAGTAAATACCCCGCCACTCAAGGTTTACCCGAACTCAGACAGTCTGTCTGTAATTGGTTGATCAAAAGGTTCAAATTATCGAAAAATAGTCTCTGCGCAGACGCCCACGTGCTGCCCGTAAATGGCACCCGTGAAGCCCTTTTCGCCTTTGCTCAGGCAGTGGTTGACCGCCATAGCTCGCCACTCGTGTTAATGCCCAACCCCTTCTACCAGATCTACGAAGGCGCCGCCTTGCTAGCTGGCGCAGAGCCAAAGTACCTATGTTGCAGAGAGGATGAAGCTTATCAGCCGGATTTTGATTCGGTGAGTCAAGAGGAATGGCGACGATGTCAGCTCATTTACTTGTGTTCTCCCAATAATCCCACCGGATCGACGCTAAGTCTGGAAACTTATCAAACACTTATTCAGTTGGCGGATCGCTATGACTTTACCATTGCTAGCGATGAGTGCTATTCGGAAATCTACCCCGACGACCACTGTCCGCCACCGGGCCTATTGGAAGTTTGTCGGCGCCTTGGCAGGGACGATTTTAAGCGTTGCGTGGTCTTTCACAGCTTATCGAAGCGTTCGAACCTGCCGGGTTTGCGTTCTGGATTTGTGGCAGGAGACAAAGAGATTATTCAAGCTTTTCTGCGTTATCGAACCTACCACGGATGCGCTATGTCAGTTCCCGTACAGTTGGCCAGCGCGGCCGCTTGGGGAGACGAGGATCATGTTAGACAAAACCGTCTACTTTATCGGGAAAAGTTTTCAGCCTTTGCCGCCACGTTGGAAGATGTGTGGACGCTGGATCAGCCGCAGGCAGGGTTTAATTTTTGGGCAAAAACACCCATCGATGACGAAGCTTTTACCCGGCGGTTGTATGCTGAAAAAAATATTACCGTGCTACCCGGCAGTTATCTTAGCCGCCCGGTGAACGGATTTAATCCTGGGAAAAATCATGTCCGTATGGCTATGGTTGCGCCACTGAACGAGTGTGTCGAAGCCGCGCAGCGCATCAATCAATTTATCAAAACACTGTCTGCTGAGTAGCGGCCATGTTGAAAAAAGAGCGGGTCGATTACATTCAAACAACTTTGGAATCTCTTTATCCGGAGGTTCCCGTTCCACTGAATCACAGTAATCCTTACACCTTGCTGGTCGCCGTTCTGCTATCCGCTCAATGTACTGACGTGCGAGTCAATTTGATCACGCCAAACTTATGGCAATTGGCGGATAATCCGCAAGATATGGCTAAAGTTAGCGCCTCAGAAATACAGGCTATTATTCGACCCTGCGGTCTCTCGCCAAAAAAATCTAAAGCGATTGTCGGGCTATCTAGAATATTGGTGGACAATTACGATGGTGTGGTTCCAGCCGATACGGCGGCTTTGGAAAGCTTGCCGGGAGTAGGGCATAAAACGGCGAGCGTGGTGATGTCTCAGGCATTTGGTGAGCCGGCTTTTCCCGTGGATACCCACATACATCGATTAGCGCAGCGCTGGAAATTAACCAATGGCAAAAATGTGGTGCAAACCGAAAGGGATCTCAAACGTCTATTCCCCAGAGATCGCTGGAATAAATTACACCTGCAAATTATTTTTTACGGTCGAGAATATTGCCCGGCAAGGAGTTGCTATGGTGCGGTTTGCCCTATTTGCACCGCTTGTTTTCCCAATCGAAAACGCCCGATAAAAACAAAAAAAGCCTGACTAAGTGGTCAGGCTTTCAGTATCTGGATGCAGGATGTTATCTATAGTGGGATTTCCACCTTGATGACCGTGCCAATATCCTTGCTCGAAAAGACGCTAAAGTGACCTCCCAGAGATTCCGCACGCACCCGCATATCCGCAAAGCCCATGCTGAATTTGCTACTGTCTTTAGTATCGAAACCAATGCCGTCGTCCTGCATATTTAACGACAAGGTCTGTTTGTTTTGCCGCATACGGATAATCGCGGTTTTGGATTCCGAGTGATTGACAATATTATTGACGCCTTCCTGAATAATACGGTAAACAGCTGTTTCAATTTCTTCTGAAAAACGCTTATCGTCGCCCGTCTTTTTAACAACAATTTTAACTTTACCTTCTGCGGAAATTTTATCGACCAAGTCCTCGACAGCGGCGTAGAGTCCCATTTTATCCAGAATTTCAGGATACAGTTCGCCGGAAATACGATTCACTTCTTTAATGGTGCGATTGAGGATGCCGACGGCCATGGCAAAGTCTTTGCGGGCCGTTGCATCTTCCAGTGAACCGGCCTCGACGACACTGTGCAGTTTCACTTTAGCGGCTACCAGAGCCTGGTTAATGCCCTTTTGCAAATCGCGGGCCACGCGGCTTCGTTCTTCCTCCTGGCCTACCACAGCTTTGCGAGACAGCTGTTGCAGGCGCTCATCGGCCAGCTTGCCCTCCGACATGGTAACGCGGGCGACAATAAATCCGATTAACACTGTAAAAACTAAGGCGAAGGCAGCGATCATCTGTAGCGTCGACGCAATGTTTTCATCGACCTCTTTTTCAATACCGGCGACGGCTTCTTCCAGATCATCAATATAGAGACCAGTGCCGATCATCCATTGCCAGTCTTCATAGCCGAGGCTGTAACCAATTTTGCCGACTTCAATGCCCTTGGAAGGCTTATCCCAAAGATAGTCGGTGTAACCGCCGTTATTGCGAGCACTTCCTATCAGTGACTGAATCAGAAAAACGCCGTTTGAATCAGCGAGTTCCCAAAGATTCCTACCTTCTAGCTGAGGCTTTTTCGGGTGGGCTAGATTGACGCCGTTGTAGTCGTAGACAAAGAAGTAGCCATCTTCGCCAAATGCGAGATCGCGATAAATATCTTTAGCTTGCTCCTGAGATTCCATTTCATCGAGTGTTTCATTCTCGCGGATATGCTCAACAGCAGATAGCGCCAACTCAGTATAGCTTTTCAGCTCTTTCCGCCGAAGATCAAAAATCGTTTTAGAAAAACTTTCAACATTTTTTTCGCCAAGTTCAGTGGCCTGATTAAAGGTTAGTAAGGTTAATAATCCACTGACAATGATCAGGGGAGCGATCACCAAAATAAGAATTTTGGTTTTAAAATTTAATGATTTCATCATGGCTTAAAGCTTCTACGGTGGTTATTGGCAAGCCTGAAAGAAAAGGCTACCAATTCATTAAAGGAGATATAATGACATGGTTAGTGTTACACACTTTAACCTGAAATATCAATTTGTCATAAGATTGTTCACAAGAGCTCTTGTGATTTTCGGGCTTGTCCGTAAGCAATTGTTTTAAATCGAAATATTAGTGGCAACGGCCGACGGTTTTTGCGCTATTGATCTAGCCAAAATAAACTATGGTTTCGCTATAACAATAAGTTATCAGAAATGGAAAAATCCTAATGTCTACCGTTATCCTTTATGGAATTAAAAACTGCGATACCGTCAGAAAAGCTCGTCAATGGCTGAAACAAAACAATGTCGATTACCATTTTCACGATATTCGCGAAGACGGGTTATCGCCAGCTCAGGTTAAAAGCTGGGTAGATGAATTAGGCTGGGAGTCCCTGGTCAACAAGCGCAGCGCAACTTGGAAGACGCTGGACCCATCGGTCAGGGAATCGCTTGACGGTCAGTCTGTCGTCGAAGTGATAGTGGAATCCCCCACTTTAATGAAGCGACCTTTGCTAGATACTGGCAAGCAGCGTTACACGGGCTTCGTGGTGACAGATTATGAGGCATTGTTTTAGATAAGAATTCTTTATTCTGGGTTTAAGGTTGTCCGCACGTCGCTATCCCGTCATCATTGCCGATTACAAACACAATATAAGTCAGTGGGAAACACTATGTCTCAACTCTATTGCTTTGGTCTGGGTGTCGGCACCAAGAATCAGCGAGGCCAATGGCTGGAAGTCTTTTACCCGAAGCCAGTGCTGCGGCCGACAGACTCATTGGCATCTATCCTCTCGGAATTTATCGCCATAGCAGATGAGTCCGCGGACTATGCTTTGCCGTCTGAACGGCTAGGCTCGCTGGCGTCTGCCTTGGATAAAGCCGGCGCATCTGAGCAAGCTGGAATTTGTAGAAAATTGGCCAAAAGCGAACAGGCCACGGTAATATCAGTTTGCACTTCAGATACAGCCCCTCACTCGGTTCCGAGTGCCTATTTAAAGTTGCATCTGTTATCTCATCGCCTGGTAAAACCCCACGAAACCGATCTGTCGGGAATCTTTGGCACTCTGCCAAATCTGGCCTGGACCAATCAAGGCCCCGTTGATCTCGACGAACTGCCCCGCCGGCAGCTTGATGCCCGTATTCGGGGAGATATCCTGACGGTAGAGTGTGTCGACAAATTCCCCAAAATGACCAATTATGTTGTGCCCGAAGGCGTTCGTATCGCCGATACCGCTCGTGTTCGTCTCGGTGCCTACCTTGGTAAAGGAACCACCATCATGCACGAGGGTTTTGTTAATTTTAATGCCGGAACTCTGGGCACTAGTATGATTGAAGGCCGTATTTCGGCCGGCGTCGTCGTGGGCGAAGGCTCCGATTTGGGCGGTGGCTGCTCAACGATGGGTACGCTTTCCGGTGGGGGTAACATTATTATTTCTATTGGCAGGGAATGCTTGATTGGTGCTAATGCCGGCGTTGGTATCCCTCTGGGAGATCGCTGTACGGTGGAATCTGGCCTTTATATTACCGCGGGAACCAAAATTCATTTGCTGGACCGAAACGATAAGGTGGTCGAAACGGCAAAGGCGCACGAGTTGGCGGGTAAGTCCGATTTGCTGTTTCGACGCCACTCCATAAGCGGCACCGTCGAGTGTAAAACTCATCTGACCGCGATTGCACTAAATGAAGAGTTGCATGCAAATAATTGATAAATCGCCCACTGTCGCTCTGGCCTGTGAATTAATAGAGCGGCCATCAGTCACTCCGGATGACGCGGGTTGTCAAAAGCTGATACGCCACAGGCTCGAAGCGCTTGGTTTTGACTGTAAAACACTGACTTTTGGCGAGGGCACCGATGCGGTTGAGAACCTCTGGGCTATCCGTGGAGAGGGTGGGCCGGTCTTCTGCTTTGCCGGGCACACGGATGTAGTGCCCGTCGGAAACGAACAGGATTGGCATCTGCCGCCTTTTCAGCCGACTATCGAAAATCGTATGCTCTATGGTCGCGGCGCTGCAGATATGAAAGGTAGCCTAGCGGCAATGTTGACGGCAACTGAGGCGTTTGTTGCCGAAAATCCAAGTCATCGAGGTCATATTGCTTATTTGATCACTGCTGACGAAGAAGGTCCCGCCGACAACGGTACAGTGAAAGTCGTGGACTGGCTGCAGCAACAGGGGATCCAATTAGACTGGTGTCTGGTGGGGGAACCTTCCAGCACCTCTAGAGTGGGAGATATTATCAAAAATGGCCGACGCGGTTCCCTTGGCGGCAAGCTTCGCGTTTGCGGCAAGCAGGGCCATGTAGCCTATCCCCATCTGGCCGAAAATCCCATTCATAAAGCGGCCCCGGCGCTCGCTGCCCTGGCTCGGGAGACTTGGGACGAAGGCAATGAGTTTTTCCCGCCCACCACTTTTCAGATATCGAATATCCACGGAGGGACAGGCGCTACCAATGTGATCCCTGGCACTGTCGATATTACTTTCAATTTTCGTTTTTCTACCGCGTTAACTGTCGCGGAAATACAGAGTCGTACGAAGGCTATTCTCGACAAATGCGGGATCAACTGCCAGTTAAGCTGGCAAGTCAGTGGTGAGCCTTTCTTGACCGAGAGAGGGGTGTTGATCGACGCTACAGTTATGGCTATAGAGGCAAATACTGGCTATCAGGCAAGCCTGTCCACAGCCGGAGGCACTTCCGATGGGCGCTTTATCGCCCCCACAGGTGCTCAAATCGTTGAGCTTGGCCCTGTCAATGCCACTATTCACCAGGTGAATGAATGTGTAAATATCGACGATCTCGATACTCTCAGCAATATTTACCGGAATATATTGAGCCGTTTACTGACCTGAGGAATAAATTATGGACAAATTCAGCCATCTCGACAGCCAGGGACGAGTACTAATGGTAGATATCACTGAAAAGCCAGTGAGCCATCGCACCGCGGTAGCCGAGGGCTGGATTACCATGCGCCCGGAAACTTTGGAGTTGATCGTTAGTGGCGGCCACACCAAAGGCGATGTCTTTGCAACGGCCAGAATTGCAGGTATTCAGGCGGCTAAAAAGTGTGCTGATCTTATCCCCCTTTGTCATCCTTTGGCGCTGTCCAAAGTGAAAGTCGAACTGCTGCCAGAGGTCGAGCAATGTCGAGTGACGATTCGCACCACCTGCAAACTGAACGGCAGGACTGGAGTCGAAATGGAGGCCTTAACCGCTACTAGTGTGGCTGCCTTGACACTCTACGATATGTGTAAAGCGGTCGATAAAACTATGACCATCGGCAATATTCGAGTCGTGGAAAAGACCGGAGGTCAGTCCGGCGATTGGCGTGCGGCATAACATTAATATGGGCTTTGCGAGTTTTTTAAGTGTCCTTTGTTCGCCCCTTCATTTTATTTGTTGCGCCCGCCCGATTTTTACAGCGAAAAAAGTACGATACTGGTAAGCATGTGATGTTAGTTGTTAAATACTTTGCCGACCTTCGCGAGCGCCTGGGGTGCAGTGAGCAGCAATTGCCCTGGCAACAACAATTGCAAACTGTTGCCGAGCTGAAACAGTTCCTGGTGCAAAGCAACACGGACTTTCAAGGACCCCTTTCCGATGCGGCGGTACTGGTTGCGGTCAACCAAATAATAGCCGACGAACAGACGCCACTCAGCGATGGCGACGAAGTAGCTTTCTTCCCTCCAGTTACTGGCGGCTAATCGAAAAAAATGAGTATTCGCATTCAGACTGAGGACTTCGATCACGGAGAGGAATATCAAAAACTTCGCAACCGAGGCGCTCAGACTGGCGCCATTGTGACTTTTTGTGGACTGGTCAGGGATTTCGATGGACACGATGGCCAGTTTTTACAACTGGAATACTATCCTGGCATGACCGAAAAAAGCCTGACGGGTATTGTCGACGACGCCAAGAAACGCTGGCCGATCTTTGATGCTTACATCATTCATCGCGTTGGTAAATTAGCGTTAGGCGAACAAATTGTTTTTGTTGGGGTAAACAGCGCTCATCGAGAAGGCGCTTTTATGGCCTGCGAGTTTATTATGGATTTTCTAAAAACCCGCGCGCCCTTCTGGAAAAAAGCACTGACTCAACAGCAGGCATACTGGATCGCGGCCAAAGATAGCGATCGAGAATCGGCGGAGTCTTGGGATCAAGCCCACTCTCGTTAGTTGTTAGTTTGTTAACCCAACATAAATGTATGTCGAGTTAACAAACTATTCGATTAGCTATTGGCTGACCTCGATGGGTGTTAGCCGGATTTTTCTTGAGGCTATCTATACGCTCTTTCCAACTTGACCATACGCCTTTTTCAATTTGAATAGATGCGTGGAGGCACGCAAACACAAACACCCAACCATTTATTTTTCCATGGCGGTTAAGCTGGAATCGGGCGAATCTACTTTCGCTAGCGAAAGCTGTCTTAGAGTGTGCGTCAAACTGGGGGAGATTGAGGTCTAGGAGAGTAATTCAAACATTTAAATGCCGCCGACTCGGTTTTTTGTCGAGTGTTACTCGGCAGTGAGTGTTTTGGCGAGTAACTTGCGCTCTTGATTCCCCCCCCATCGAATATTGTTCGCATCACTAAGAAACAACACGCGATTAATTTCCAATTCACCCACATCTTTTGTATGATGGACGTCACATTTTGCTCTCGGGGTGCCTTCCGGCCGAGATATGTAGATTCAAGAGGCTCATCCTCTCGATAAACATGAACCCGCAGAACCTGATCCAGTTAATGTTGGCGTAGGAATGAGCGTTTTGATCCCCTCTGAAAATCCTCTCATCGCTTACTGTCGCCATTATCTTCAACCTTCGAGGATGTTATGAACAGTAAGTTGCCCGTCGATCCCGAGAAACATCTGATCACCCGCGATCCATTGCCCGCCAGTCGCAAAATTTACGTCTCCTCGGAGACTATGCCTGATGTCAGGGTCCCAATGCGCGAGATTTCGCTGACAGATGACACTTCCGTTACGGTTTACGATACTTCGGGTGCTTACACCGATTCTGGTGTTGACATCGATGTCCACTCGGGTCTGGCAGATGTGCGCTCTGCGTGGACCGATGCCCGCGGCGATACCGAGGTTTACGAGGGTCGACAGGTCAAGCCCATGGACAATGGGCATGAAGACTCGCAGAAAGCTTTCCAGTTTTACAACCAGAAGCTACAGCGTAAACCCCGCCGCGCGAAAGCCGGTATAAATGTCACGCAAATGCACTACGCTCGTAAAGGCATTATTACTCCGGAAATGGAATTTATCGCCATTCGCGAGAATCAAGCCAAGGAAGCCCTGCGTAACGAGTTCACAACGGACGAGCGCAGCCAGCGTTTAAAAGGTAACTCCTGGGGAGCAAATCTACAGCCAATCACTGCGGAATTTGTCCGCAAAGAAGTAGCCGAGGGACGGGCGATTATCCCTGCGAATATTAATCATCCCGAATTGGAACCGATGATTATTGGCCGTAACTTCCTCGTCAAGATCAACGCCAATATCGGTAATTCCGCTCTGACCTCCAGTATCGAAGAGGAAGTGGAAAAGCTGGTGTGGTCGACTCGCTGGGGCGGTGATACCGTGATGGATCTGTCAACGGGTAAGAATATTCACTCGACTCGCGACTATATTTTGCGCAATTCGCCGGTACCCATTGGCACCGTGCCGATTTACCAAGCTTTGGAAAAAGTTAACGGAGCAGCGGAGGATCTCACCTGGGAGGTGTTTCGCGATACTTTGATTGAACAGGCAGAGCAGGGGGTGGACTACTTCACTATTCACTCGGGTGTCTTATTGCGCTACGTTCCGCTAACGGCTAATCGAGTTACCGGTATCGTCTCCCGCGGCGGCTCCATTATGGCTAAATGGTGTATTGCTCATCACAAGGAAAATTTTCTCTATACCCACTTTGAGGACATCTGTGAAATCATGAGCGCCTACGATGTCAGCTTTTCTTTGGGCGATGGCCTGCGTCCTGGCTCGTTGGCCGACGCCAACGACGCCGCACAATTTGGTGAGTTGGAAACTTTGGGAGAGTTAACCAGTGTTGCCTGGAAACACGATGTCCAAGTCATGGTCGAAGGCCCCGGTCACGTGCCTATGCATTTGATCAAAGAAAATATGGACAAGCAGCTGGAGTGTTGTCACGAGGCACCATTCTATACGCTTGGCCCATTGACTACCGATATCGCCCCCGGTTACGACCACTTTACCAGCGGGATTGGTGCCGCCATGATTGGTTGGTTCGGTTGTGCCATGCTCTGTTACGTCACACCTAAAGAACATTTAGGTTTGCCCAATCGCGATGACGTCAAAGAAGGCATCATTACCTATAAAATTGCCGCGCACGCAGCGGATTTAGCCAAGGGTCATCCAGGTGCTCGCTATCGCGACGACTTATTGTCCAAAGCGCGCTTTGAATTCCGCTGGGAAGATCAGTTTAATCTGGGGCTCGATCCCGAGCGAGCTCGCGCGTATCACGACGAGACGCTGCCAAAAGATTCCGCGAAAGTCGCTCACTTTTGTTCCATGTGTGGTCCCAAGTTCTGTTCCATGAAAATCAGCCAAGAAGTTCGAGATTACGCAAGTAAGCAAGAAATCGAAGAGGGCATGCGGCAGAAATCTCGGGAGTTTAAGGAGCTTGGAAGCGAAATTTATATCGAGCCCTTGGATTGACGTCCATGCGGCGTAATCCAAGTATTGGCATCGCCGGTGCAGGTATTATGGGCCGCGTGCTCGCCTGGCAACTGATGCGGGCGGGATACACAGTCAGTCTCTTTGACAAGGATAATATCGAGTACGGCGAAGCTGCCGCCTACACCGCCGCGGGCATGCTTGCTCCCTATTGTGAAATCGAGTCAGCCGAGTGCCTGGTGCGCGAACTGGGCATGCGCTCGCTGGGCATATGGGAACAAATCGCCCAGAGCCTTTCCGGCGATCTCGACTTCTTTCAACTGGGCAGTCTCGTCGTCGCACACCACAACGATCGGGCAGATCTACACAACTTTAATCGTCAAGTACAGCAAAAACTTCGCCCCACTGAACACCAATTTAAGCAGTTGGATCAGCAACAGCTGGCCTCGCTGGAGCCCGAGCTGAGCGAACGCTTCTCCGAGGCCTCCTACCTTCCCGAAGAATCTTGGCTGTGCCCGAAACGAACCATGAAAGCGCTAGCGGATGACTTATTGTCGAAAGGGATTAATTGGTATCCCAATCGCCTGATTCACGAGGTCGAGCCCCACGGTATTGCCACGAATGAGGGCAGGCATCGCTTCGACTGGGCTATAGACTGTCGCGGGCTGGGCGCCAAACCACAGTGGGGTGAACTGCGTGGGGTGCGCGGCGAGCTGATTGTCTTGCAAGCTCCCGAAGTAAAAATAAAACGCTTGGTGCGTTTGATGCACCCTCGCTACCGCCTATACCTGGTCCCCCGAGGCTATGACAGTCTTTATATTATCGGGGCCACTCAAATTGAGAGTAACGATAACGGCCCGATTACGGTTCGCTCTAGCTTAGAGTTGTTGTCAGCCGCCTACAGCTTGCACTCGGGTTTTGCCGAGGCGCGCATTGTCGATATTCGCACCAACTGTCGACCGGCGCTGAAAGATAACTTGCCCCGAATCGAATACAGCGATGGCTTAATTCGCATCAATGGCTTATTTCGCCACGGTTATTTGTTGTCACCCGCATTGGGACAAGAAGTCACTCAGTGGTTACAAACGCCAGACTACCAATCCAATTTTTCCGGGTTAATGAAAAGGGTGGCCTGATGATTCAAGTCACCGTCAACGGCAAAGCAAAGGAATTACAGGCGCCGCTTAATTTACAGGAAGCTATCGTCGAGTGGGAAATTGGCCATGAAAAGTTTGCAGTTGCCGTCAACAACCAGTTTGTCGCAAAACCGGATTATGCCAATATCCACCTCAGACACGGTGATCGCGTTGAGATACTGATTCCCATGCAGGGAGGCTAAAAAACGCTCCTGCTATGGTGGCGGGCATAACTTTCCGGCTAATTCTCAAGGCCTCATTGCTCATCATTACTCTGAAAAATTGCCTCGGCCAAGGTTAACCGCAACCACCCGGGGCAATGCCAACAACTTCTTTTACTACGGACAAGTAGTTGCAAACCTTTATGTGGAATCTAGCCGACCAACAACTTCAAAGTCGTCTGTTTATTGGAACAGCGTTGTATCCATCGCCCGCTATTATGCAACGATCGATCGAGATGTCGGGAGCTGAAGTGGTTACGGTATCCTTGCGCCGCCAGAATGCTGCTGCGGACAGCGGTCACGATTTTTGGCAGTTTTTGAAAGAATTACAGGTGCATATCTTACCGAATACTGCCGGTTGTCACTCCGTCAAAGAGGCTATTACAACCGCGCAAATGGCCCGCGAGCTATTTGGCACACACTGGATCAAACTAGAGGTCATCGGGGACGAATACAATCTACAGCCGGATCCCTTCGCACTGCTCGAGGCCACCAAAGAATTGATTAGCCAAGGTTTTGAGGTTTTCCCTTACTGTACGGACGATCTGGTTTTGTGTCAGAAATTGGCGGAAAGTGGTTGTCGAATTTTGATGCCATGGGGATCGCCCATTGGCACCGGTAAAGGCCTGCTCAATCCCTATGCCCTTAAAATTATTCGAGAACGTTTACCGGAAATGACCCTCGTGGTGGATGCCGGCATCGGCAAGGCATCCCACGCGGCCCAGGCGATGGAGCTGGGTTACGATGCGGTACTACTCAATACGGCTGTTGCTCAAGCGACCGATCCGATCAAAATGGCAGAGGCGTTTAAGTACGCGGTATTGGCGGGCCGGGCTACTTATGAAGCCGGCGCCGTTGCAGAGCGCGATCTGGCTAAACCAAGTACCCCAATTGTTGGAACGCCATTTTGGCACCAGTCATAACCGGCTTTAAAACCACTATTTCTATGTGCAGACGTCCTCTTGTCGTTAATTTTTCGGGTAACGATTCCTCGGGCCTGGCGGGTCTGGCAGCGGACATCCGTACCCAGCAGGCCATGGGCGTGCACAGCGCAGCAGTCGTTACTGCCAATACCGCGCAGAATAACTATGGCGTGTCGGCGATTAATGCCGTGGACCACCAGGTCTTCATAAGTCAGCTACAGGCTATCGAATCCTTGCCGTACAAGGCGGTTAAGATAGGGTTAATCGCAAGTCTTCAACAAGTTCTCACTATCCGCGATTTTCTGGATAAAG
>JBLIHY010000006.1:0-37463 GCA_047634655.1 Cellvibrionaceae bacterium | reverse complement strand
CCGTTGAAATCCCAAATAGACTTCTGCGCTTCTGGGAAGTGATCTGTTAAAAAACCACCGCCATTCTTTTTCGAGAAGAAGCCGTTAAAGCCTCATTGGCTCTCAGGGAAGGCACCGATATCTAAAATATCGACAACTAGCAAATCTCCCGGCTCCGCGCCTTCGACGCCAACAGGTCCGGAAAGAAAGTGGACCTGGGTCAGATCGACATCGCGCACATCGGCAGCGGAATCGTCGTTTGCAATTTGTTCGGCGGTCCAGTCGTAGCATTCAATAATAAAGTCATCGCCTGGCTTTACGGTTGCTACCATTGGTGTATCTGGGTGCCAACGATTATGTACCATATTGTTTTCGTAGGCTGACTGTTTAAGATCAACTTTGATGATAGTTTCGGTCATCGTTCTCGCCTAATTATTAGTGATTGTTATAAATTTATTTGATTGAGTAGTCTGCTATACCGATAGGTATGCAGCTATTTTGTTTTCGTCCACTGACTCACGCAGTTCCTCCTGTACGATTTCTCCCTTTTCAATTACCAATATTCTGTCGGCAATATCAAGGGCGAAACTCAGCACCTGTTCCGAGACGATAATAGATAGGCCAATTTCATCCCGGATACGTTTTAGCATTCCGCCCATGTCTCGAATAATGGAGGGCTGAATGCCTTCTGTTGGCTCGTCTAGCAATAATGCTTTCGGTTGACTCGCGAGTGCGCTATTGCCAATTGTTGCTGCTGGCCTCCAGATAAGTTGCCGCCGCGACGAGATTTAATTTCATCCAAAACGGGGAATAAATCATAAAGAATTTGAGGTGCTCTCTTATCTTTGACGGTTGTAAGCCCGGTGACTATGTTTTCTTTGACTGTCATTGTCGAAAATATCATACGTCCTTGCGGTACCAGAGCGATGCCGACTTCCACTCTTTGAAAACTTTTCATTTTAGATAAATCAACGTCGTCTAGGATAATCGAACCAGTAGTGGAGGGAATCATCCCCGCCATAGATTTCATGAGGGTTGACTTTCCCATGCAGTTTCTTCGATGTCTGCGACTACTTGGGCATCGCGTTTAAATACAAGAGCGTCAAAAACGCTGTGGCCACGCGGGAACGATACTTCCAGATTTTCAAAAACCGTTAGATCTTCGTAAATTGATGGATTTTGGAATTTACGTCCAACGCCAGCATGCACGATGGTGTGCTCCGACATTTTTTTAAGCTCTTTGTTACGGAATTTAATTGACCCTTGTGTCGACTTAGTTTTTCCGCAGATCAAATCGAGCACGGTGGTTTTACCCGCGCCATTGGGACCGATAATGACGCGTACTTCACCCTCATCTACATAGAACGAAAAGTCATTCACTGCCTTAAAGCCATCAAAAGAAACGGTTAAGTTCTCTACAGCTAACAAAAAGTCTCCACTTGAACTTTTCATTCGCGCGCGTCTCCTAAATAATAATTATTGATTAGCGCTTGCTGTGTTTCTGGACTGTGGGGTTGTTTTACTAAACTTGGAGTAGAGCTGAGCTATCCGCGGCTTTATATGATTGGTGTAAGCTCCAGCTAATCCAGTGGGGAATGCCAACACTACGCCGATGAATAAAGCTCCCATGGCAAACAACCAGAGTTCAGGGAAAGGCTCGGAGAATGTGGTTTTTGCCCAGTTGACAAGCAAAGTGCCATAAATAGCGCCGAAAATTGATAAGCGCCCACCCACAGCACAGAAGATAACTATTTCGATAGAGGGCGCGATACCGACGAATGACGGCGACATGAATCCCACCTGAAAAGTGAACATGGCACCGCCAACGCGCCTTTTAAACATAGCCACAACGATGCTGTAAGCGAAAATGGTCGGTATGACTAATATCGCTATCAGGGTAAAAGGTAAGCTATAGAACGGTTCCCAGAACCAAGGTAGCTCAGTGATTTGATTCCAATCCATGAAATCTGGAATCCCTGGAGTAGACTGAATTTTTGTACTTTCGGGAGAGGTTATTGGCGGGGCGGTTACAGTGAGTTATGGTTTCGATAATGCCGCTTGGGCCATTAGCATCGTTGGCGTTATGATTTTTTTGGCGGGCACTCCCATTTGTTACTACGCTGCCAAGTACGGCGTCGATATCGACTTGCTGACCCGCGGTGCTGGATTTGGTTATATTGGCTCGACGGCAACTTCTCTCATCTATGCGTCATTTACTTTTATTTTTTCGCCCTAGAAGCGGCCATAATGGCTGTGGCGCTTAAGCTATTATTTGGTATACCGCTGTCCGTTGGTTACATTATTTGTTCCATAGTTGTGATACCACTGGTTACTCATGGAATCACGTTTATCAGTCGCTTCCGGTTATGGACGCAGCCTTTTTGGATCATTCTGCAGATAACGCCATTTGTTTACGTATTAGTGAATGACCCTTCCTTAGTCGCTGATTGGCAAAATTGTCCAGGCGCTGAAAACGACTCCGGCCAGGCCGTTAATGTGATTTATATTGGCGCTGCCTGTGCAGTATTATTTTCTTTAGTGGCTCAAATTGGCTAACAGGTTGATTTTTTAATATTTTTGCCAGAAAAAGAACATAAAAATCGTTACCGATGGTGGAGCGCCATGTTGCTGGCTGGTCCGGGATGGATGCTGATCGGTGTCGCCAAGATTCTCGGCGGCTCTCTACTGGCTTATTTTACAGTGAGTCGCGGGGTTGAAATCAGTGAAGCTGTCGGCCCCACCACTATGTATTTTACCGCCTATAAAGAACTCATTGACAGTCCCAAAGTAGCATTAATTTTCAGTGGAATTTTTGTCATCCTGTCGCAGCTAAAAATTAATGTAACTAACGCATATGCGGGCTCGATTGCTTGGTCAAATTTTTTCTCCCGGTTAACGCACAATCACCCTGGTCGAGTCGTCTGGTTAGTTTTTAACGTTATTATCGCTATGATCTTGATGGAAATTGGGGTTTGCCAGGCCTTCGAAAAAACACTGGGTGCTTATGCGATTGTTGCGGTTAGCTGCTTAGTCGCTGATTTGGTTGTCAACAAACCTTTTAAGCTAAGTCCCAAACATATTGAATTTAGGAGAGCCTATCTCTACGACATTAATCCGGTTGGCGTAGGGGCGGTGATTATTTCTTCTTCGATTGGCGCTCTTTTCTATACTGGGATATTTGGCGAGTCGCTGAAAGTAGTGGCACATTTCATCACTATTCTCACCGCATTTATACTGGTACCCACTATCGCCATAATAACAAAAGGAAAATACTACCTTGCGAGGAAAGATGAGCCAATTTTCTCTGTAAATGATCAAGATCTCGAATGCTGTATTTGTCAAAATTCTTTTGAAAAAGAAGATATGGCGTATTGTCCCGCTTACGATGGAGCAATTTTCTCACTTTTTTGCTCGCTCGATGCGCGTTGTAACGATTTATGCAAATCGCAAAAAAAGCACCTAATCAACTCCCAACAGTTATTGAAAAAATAATTCCGGAAGCTTTCAGTCCTTTTTTCAGTAGTCGAGTCATTCGATTTTTTATTTTAATTTCGAGTGTTTTAGCTGCACTTTTATCGATTTCTTATATCAATGCCAATACTGGAATCGCCTTGGTTGATTCAAATATGTCCAATCTGCTCATACGATATTTTTTAGTATTAACCATCGTCTCTGGTGTGATTTCTTGGTTGTTTGTATTGGAGCGAGAAAGCCAAAAAATCGCGCACTAAGAATCTCAACGTCAGACACAGCTTCTCGTTAAAGAAATCAATGCTCATGAAAAAACTTACCGAGAACTACAGTTTGCCCAAGAGCAGGCTGAGGCTGCCAATAATGCTAAAAGCCGCTATTTAACTGGAATTAGCCACGAGTTGAGAGCACCACTTAATTCTATACTTGGCTACGCTCAACTACTTGAAGCGGATAACACGATCGAATTTTCAAAACGATCAAAAATTTCTGTTATTAAACGCAGTGGAGAACATCTCGCAGATTTGATTGAAGGGTTACTGGGTATCTCTAAAATTGAAGCGGAAAAATTACAAATTCATCGCGACCAGGTACGCATTTCTTCGCTGCTCGATCAAATTGTCTATATGTTTAACTTACAAGCAAAAGAAGCTGGGTTACGCTTCGTCTATCAGTGCATTACTCCACTGCCTGATTTCGTCACTACCGACGAAAAGCGGCTGCGTCAAATTCTCATTAACTTATTATCTAATGCGATTAAATACACCATCGAAGGAGAAGTGTCGCTGACGGTTACTTATAAAAATCAGGTGGCTAAATTTCAGATAAAAGATTCTGGAATAGGTATTAGCCAAGAGGAATTAAAGTTTATCTTCAAACCTTTCGAGCGTATTAGACGTCCGGATGTTCCCAGTAGGAGTGGTGCTGGGCTGGGCTTAACAATTGCCAAACTTTTAACCGATATTATTGGTGGGGAATTTCAAGTTAGTGAAAGTCCCACAGGTGGTGCTATTTTTACAGTCTCTTTAATGCTTTCCGATATCGCTGATCCCAGTGGCGACACGGCGCCTACTCAAACCGTAGAAGGCTATTGCGGACCTCCAGAGGCAATTATGGTGGTAGACGATAATGCGTCTCATCGCAGTCTAATAAGAGATGTTTTGTCGCCTTTAAGCTTTGCTGTGGCTGAGGCGTCTTCTGGCGAAGATTGCTTGAATTTGTATCGAAAAGATAGCCCCGATCTGTATTTTTTGGACCTCAGTATGCCCGGTAAAAATGGTTGGGAAATTGCCGAGTTGCTGTGCAAACGTGGACTTTTTAAACCTATTATCATGCTGTCCGCCAATGCCAATGAACGATTACAGTCCAGCCAGCACCCAGATACGATAGACGATTACATTGTTAAGCCAATTAAAACTGAAACGCTTCTCGACAAGCTTGAGCAATGGTTGGAGCTGGAGTGGACATACAAGCCGACGCTTAATCTCAATAATGAGGATTTGCTTATAAAGAATATAAATTTTATTGAACTATCGGATGATATGATTCAACAGCGACTTATTGCCCTTGCAGAAATTGGTCATATGACAGAGTTTAAACGAGTGCTTAATGAGATTGAAAGACAAGGTGCCATTACAGCTCCATTAATCAAATGCGGCTTTGGTTGATGGAAGTTCGTTTTGATAAAATTCTTGCCGCGCTAAGAGGTAGCCATCATGAAAAATGAAACTCATGAGAAAGATCTGGTATTAATCGTCGATGACTCACCGGAAACTCTGGGCGCACTTAATGAAGTTCTGGGGCAGGCGGGTATGGAGACCTTAGTTGCCCTGGAGGGCTCTCAGGCTATAACCATTGCTCGAAAAATGTTGCCTGATGTTATTTTGCTCGATGCCATTATGCCCAATATGGATGGCTTTGAAGTTTGTCGCCAATTAAAAAGTGATCCAGAGTATAGCTCAATCCCGTCATTTTTATGACGGGATTGAGCTATACAGATAGTGTCGTCAAGGGCCTATACGCCGGTGGCGTTGACTATATCGCCAAACCTATCGTCAATTCTGAGTTAGTGGCGCGAATGCGCGTTCATATCGCCAATAATAGACTAACACTAAGCGCCAAATCTGCTTTGGATATGGCAGGGCACTATATTTTTGCGATTAATGGCAAAGGAAGGCAACGCTGGTCAACTCCACAAGTTAATCAACTTTTAGAAAAAGCCGATAGTACTGGCCAGTGGCTGCCCCATGAATTTACCTTGGTCCTCGAAAGATGGGTGAAAGATAAGCCGACAATGGGGTCAACCCTGCCTCTGGAAACGCCAACTAAAAAATTAAAGCTATATTTTTTGGGAAACAGCAGTAATGATGAATATTTGATCCGGCTAATCGATCAGGAAAAAAGTCAGGAAGCGACGGTTTTAAAAAATCATTGGAAGCTGACGAATCGCGAGTCCGAAGTTTTATACTGGATTGCGAAAGGTAAAGCCAATCGAGAAATTGGCCAAATTCTCGGCGCTAGTCCGCGAACTATTAATAAGCAATCGGAAAACATCTATAAAAAATGAGCGTCGAAAATCGAACCACTGCGGCTGCTAATGCGTTAGAATAACTCGACCACTAGAATGCCAAAAAATCACATTTATTTGCTAAAAAATTATGAATTCACAATCTAATAGAAAATTCGAAAACGAAATATTAAGTCAGTTATGAAAATAACCGTTGTTGGAATGGGGTATGTCGGTTTGTCGAATGCTGTACTATTAGCGCAGCATAATCAAGTGGTTACACTCGATCTCGATGAACGTAAAGTGCAACTTTTAGAAAATAAGCAGTCGCCAATCATCGATGAAGAAATTAGTGATTTTTTGTTAAATGTAAAATTAGCTATAACAGCTACAACCAATAAAAAATTGGCACTGCAAAACGCCGATTTTATTTTAATTGCCACCCCGACGGACTATGATCAGAAGACTAACTACTTTGATACAAAAACAGTAGAGGCTGTAGTAGAAGATGTTCTAGCCATCAACCCAGTTGCCACAGTAGTAATTAAATCTACGGTGCCTGTCGGCTATACCCAGTCTTTAAAAGAAAAATACCAAACTGACAACATTCTTTTTTCTCCCGAATTTCTGCGCGAAGGAAAAGCTTTATACGATAATCTTTATCCCTCTCGAATTGTCGTAGGAGAACAAAGTGAGCGCGCTCGTTTTTTTGCCGACTTGCTAAAGCAAGGAGCAAAAAAAGATCCGATTGATGTTCTTCTAACCAATTCCACAGAAGCTGAGGCAATCAAGCTATTTTCCAATACGTATCTCGCCATGAGAATCGCCTATTTTAATGAGTTGGATAGTTACGCTGAGTCCCACGGCTTAAGCTCCAAACAAATAATAGAAGGCGTTGGTTTGGACCCCAGAATAGGCATGCACTATAACAACCCTTCTTTCGGCTACGGTGGCTATTGCTTGCCCAAAGATACCAAGCAATTGTTAGCTAATTACCAAAATGTGCCAAATAGCATAATCCGGGCTATCGTGGACGCCAATACGACTAGGAAAGATTTCATTGCCGATTCTATTTTGAAACGCAATCCCAAAGTCGTAGGAATGTATCGACTAGTGATGAAGTCGGGATCAGACAACTTCAGATCTTCTGCCATTCAGGGAATCATGAAGCGTATAAAGGCAAAAGGTGTTGATGTTTTGATTTATGAGCCTACTTATCAAGGGCAAACATTTTTTAGTTCTAAAGTTCTCGAAAATTTAGACGAATTCAAACAAAAATCTGATCTGATTGTATCTAATCGCATGTCCGAAGAGCTGAATGATGTCGCCGACAAAGTTTATACCCGCGACTTATTCGGAAGCGATTGAACGACAGGAGTGAGATATTCTGACAAGACAGAAACAAAGAATTTCTCCGAAATCTCAAATATGTTGTAAATATGTTTTATGTTGCCCGCAGTGATACGCCTTCCTCAATCTAGCGATGGCACACCCCATATCAACTCCATCCATTAAGCTCAATGACTGTCGAGTTGGTAACCGGGTATCGATAATGTTTGACTCCGTCATCGTACCCGTATCGGTTGTTTCCGCCACAAATCACCTGATTTAAAAGTTGTTTCCGACTGTCGTTCCTCGGTAGTTAAGGCTATAATTCGTGTCTTTTGACAGTGGGCGATGAGTGTCTAAAACCACACAAGAATTCATTCGTGGGCTGCATAATTTGCGCTCTCAACATCACGGTAGTGTTGTCACTATCGGTTCCTTCGACGGCGTACACTTAGGGCATCAGGCCATTTTGCGGCAAGTTAAAGATAAGGCCAAAGAACTTGCCCTGCCAGCGGTAGTGATGATCTTTGAGCCGCAGCCCGATGAGTTTTTTGCCGGGGAAAAAGCGCCGGCACGGCTGATGCGTCTAAAAGAAAAAGTTCAAACTCTCTTCAAAGAAGGTGTCGAGCGAATATGTTGTTTACCGTTTAACCACGCACTAAGTCAGTTGACAGCCGAAGAATTTGTCGAGCGCGTTCTGGTTGAGGGCCTTGGTACACGTTATCTAGTGGTCGGCGACGATTTTTGTTTTGGGGCAGGCCGAACTGGAAATTATGATTTTTTGGAAGCTCAAGGCCAACGTTACGATTTTACTGTGACGGATACGCAGTCGTTCCTCCATGAAGGCGAGCGAGTTAGTAGCACCTGGATTCGCCGGTTATTGCAACAAAACGAGTTCGTCCGAGCGGCAACTCTTCTGGGGAAACCCTATACCATTAGCGGTCGAGTGGTGAAAGGAAATCAGTTGGGTAGACAGCTGGGCGCTCCCACGGCCAATGTTTATCTGCATCGCTACCGCTCTCCCTTGAGCGGAGTGTTTGCCGTACATGTCGATCTAAATATCGGCCGGCCGGTTCGCGGTATTGCCAATGTAGGGGTACGCCCCACCTTGAAAGGGGATGAGCGTCCTCTGTTGGAAGTACATTTGTTCGATCGCGACGACGATCTTTACGGTCGAGAAATTATTACAGAATTTAAACACAAACTGCGAGATGAGCAGTGTTTTGAGAATCTGGGTGCTTTGAAGACACAAATCCAAAAGGATATTGCTCAGGCTAAAACTTATTTTATTAACGACGGTTATTTGCAGCCCTTATGAGCGATTACAAAGCGACTTTAAACCTTCCACATACACATTTTCCCATGAAGGCAAATCTAGCTCAGCGGGAGCCAAAAATTCTTGAAAAGTGGCAGAAAAATAAAGTCTACGAGGCTATTCGCGAGGCTCGCCGAGACTGTCAATCTTTTATTCTTCACGATGGTCCTCCCTATGCCAATGGGGATATTCATATTGGCCACGCAGTCAATAAAATTTTAAAAGACATTATTGTTAAGTCGAAAACGCTCAGCGGCTTCGATGTCCCCTATGTTCCCGGTTGGGATTGTCACGGATTGCCTATCGAGCACCAAGTCGAGAAAAAAATTGGAAAAGCTGGCCGCAAAGTCGATTTCAAAACTTTTCGCCAGAAGTGTCGGCAGTTCGCTAAAAAACAGGTGGAAGGTCAAAAGGCGGATTTTATTCGCCTGGGTGTTTTGGCCGATTGGGATCGACCTTACTTGACCATGGATTACAAGACGGAAGCGGATACTATTCGCGCTTTGGGCCGTATCGTGGATAACGGTTATCTAATTCGCGGCTACAAGCCAGTATATTGGAGTGTTGTGGGCGGTTCTGCTTTGGCTGAAGCGGAAGTCGAATACCAGGATAAAACCTCTTTTTCCATCGATGTGCGCTACCCCATAGCTGACGAGCGCGATTTGGCCCAGCGTCTGGGCGATTTGCAAGGCGAAGGACCCATTTCCGTCTTAATTTGGACGACAACGCCGTGGACCCTTCCCGCCAGTTTGGCGGTAAGCGTCAATCCCAAGCTGGATTACGCCGTCGTCCAGTTTGACAATGAGCGCTTGCTGGTCGCTGAGGCCTTGGTAGCCTCAGTGATGAAGCGTGGGGGTGTCGAAAACTACCGCACGCTCGCTGTCGTAAAAGGTGCTGATTTGGAGCATTTAATGCTTCGGCATCCGTTTTACGAGCGCCAAGTCCCGGTGATCCTTGGGGAATATGTGACGGTGGAAGCGGGAACGGGCTGTGTTCACACCGCTCCCGACCACGGTGTAGACGATTTTATTGCGGGCAAACGTTACGGTATTGAAACTATTAATTATATTAAAGATGATGGCACCTACCGAGAAGGTGTGGAACTTTTCGCCGGGGATCACGTTTACAAGGTGGACGAAAAGGTCATCGATCTACTGCAAAAAAACGGTAAACTTTTCCACCAACATCAATTTGTACACAGTTACCCCCATTGTTGGCGTACCAAAACACCATTGATTTTCCGGGCTACGCCTCAGTGGTTCATTACGCTCGGCCACAACGACTTGCAGCAGCGTATTCATGAAGCGATTGATGATGTCGAGTGGATCCCCGATTGGGGGCGCACTCGCATCGATGGGATGATTGCCAATAGTCCCGACTGGTGCGTCTCTCGACAGCGCACCTGGGGAGTGCCTATTCCCCTTTTTGTTCACAAGGATACCCGAGCTTTACATCCAAAAACCCAGGATTTGATAGAGCAGGTTGCTCAAAAAGTTGAGTCCGAAGGAATCGACGCTTGGTTTGAATCATCCGCAGAACAATTTCTGGGAGAAGAGGCGCCGCATTACGAAAAAGTCAGCGATACCCTGGATGTTTGGTTCGATTCCGGGGTTACTCACCACTCGGTGTTGCGTCAGCGCAGTGAACTGCGATTTCCGGCAGATCTCTATCTGGAAGGCTCCGATCAGCACCGTGGCTGGTTCCAGTCTTCCTTGAAAACGTCCATGGCAATAAATGGCGTTCCACCTTACCGGCAGGTGTTGACCCACGGTTTTACCGTGGATGCCGATGGGCGCAAGATGTCCAAGTCCCAGGGCAATGTAATTCCACCACAAAAGATTATGAATGATCTCGGTGCGGATGTTTTACGGCTGTGGGTGGCGGCTACAGATTTCAGTGCCGAAATGAATGTCTCTAGTGAAATTTTAACACGCACCGCTGATTCCTATCGTCGTATGCGCAATACCGCTCGTTTTTTATTGGCTAATCTGGAAGGTTTCGACCCAACGAAAGATTTGCTGCCGGTGGAACAGCTGATTGCCTTGGATCAATGGGCCATCCAGCGTGCCGCTGAGTTGCAACAGCAAATAATGACGACTTACGATAGCTACCAGTTTCACTTGATTTACCAAAAGTTACACAACTTCTGTGTTACGGATATGGGTGGTTTCTATCTGGACATCATTAAAGATCGGCAATACACCACAAAGTCGGATAGTGTCGCACGCCGATCTGCCCAAACAGCGCTTTATCATATTGCCGAGGCATTCACCCGCTGGATTACGCCGATACTCAGCTACACAGCGGATGAATTATGGGAGGCTCTGCCGGTAATTCCCGATCGCGAAGCTAACGTTTTCCTCGCAACATGGTACGAATTGCCTGTAACCTCTGCGAGCAAAGATATGAATGGCAACTACTGGGCTATGGTCGCAAAGGTCAAAAATGCAGTAAATAAGATTATCGAGCAGCGCCGCAACGAAGGCGTGATAGGTAAATCTCTAAATGCTGCGGTGACATTGTTTTGCGACGGAGAATTGCACCGACAGTTGGAAAAATTACAAGATGAGCTGCGCTTTGTATTAATTACTTCTACTGCAAATTTGCAACGATCCAGTCTCGCATCTGCAGATGCCATTTCCACTGATGTAGAAGGTTTATCGGTTATGGTCGTGGCAAGTGAAGATCCGAAATGTCAGCGTTGCTGGCACCATTGTCCCGAAGTAGGCAGTATTGCCGAGCATCCACAGCTGTGTGGGCGGTGCGTTGAAAACATTCATGGTCACGGCGAGCTGCGCCTCTACGCTTAAGCGTCAAATTGAGTAGACATAGGATAATGCTTTGTTAACGCCATCTAATATTCGCCGGAAGTTACCCTGGTTTTCACTATCGCTTGCGATATTGGCAATCGATCAGCTAAGTAAGCAGTTGGCAGTGTTCTGGTTGGTGTACTCGGAGCCCAAGGTCTTTTTGCCTTTTTTCAACTTTACTCTGCTCTATAACGAAGGTGCCGCCTTCAGTTTTTTAAGTGACGCTGGCGGTTGGCAGCGTTGGTTTTTTGCATCCATTGCCTTGTCTGTGAGTGTTCTACTGATTGCATGGATTCTGCGGCTCGACGACAAAAAACGACTGGAAATAAGCGGGCTGTCACTTATACTGGGTGGAGCCGTTGGCAATCTATGGGATCGGCTGATGTTGGGCCACGTGATCGATTTTGTTGACTGGTACTACCCCGCTGAGGGCAGTTGCCTCTATTTCTTCTACTCGCGGTCTGACCTGCAAAGCTGCCACTGGCCAGCCTTTAACATTGCCGATTCCGCTATCCTTATCGGCGTAGCGCTATTGATAGCTGACTCATTTAGAAAGGAGAAAACATCGTGACTTTACTGCCAGTAGGCGAGGGCACAAAAGTGACCCTCCACTTTGAACTGAAACTGAACAATGGTGAGGTGGTGGATTCAACCCTCGAAGCAGATCCTGCTACTTTTACTGTAGGTGACGGCAACTTACTAGATGGCTTTGAAAAAGTACTTTTTGGCCTCACCGCGGGCGCTAAAGAGACTTTTTTTATTAGTCCAGAGCAGGGCTTCGGCCAATCCAATCCCAATAACCTTCAAAGTTTCTCCAGCGATCAGTTCGATACCGACGTAGATCTTCAGCCCGGGTTGATGTTGTCTTTCGCAGATGCTCAAAATACTGAATTGCCAGGTGTCGTCGTTAGCGTGGATGAAGAAGCGGTTACCGTAGATTTTAATCACCCACTTGCTGGCAAAAATATTGTCTTTGAAGTGGAAATTATTTCGGTTGATCCTGTGGTGAAGCACTAAACTATGTCCTTACAAATTAAACTCGCTAATCCCCGTGGCTTTTGTGCGGGTGTCGACCGAGCCATTGCTATTGTTAACCGTGCTTTAGATGTATTTGGCCCCCCTATCTATGTCCGCCACGAAGTGGTTCACAATAAATTTGTGGTAGACAAGTTGCGTGCTCGAGGTGCGATATTTGTCGATGAACTGGACAGTGTGCCCGATCACCGAATCGTTATCTTCAGTGCCCACGGTGTTTCCCAAAAGGTAAAAAAAGCAGCTTCAGACCGTCGATTGCAAGTTTTTGATGCCACCTGTCCACTAGTGACTAAGGTCCATCTGGAAGTTGTTCGTTACAGTAAATCCGCAACGGAGTGTGTGTTGATCGGACATCACGGACATCCCGAAGTAGAGGGCACCATGGGCCAGTACGATCGCTCCCCTGGAGGGGATATCTACCTGGTAGAGAATGAAAAAGATGTAGCGAATCTTGAGGTTCTTAATCCAGAAAAGCTGAGATACGTAACTCAGACTACTCTTTCTATGGACGATACGGCCAAAGTCATTGCAAAACTCAAAGAAAAATTCCCGGCTATTCAAGGTCCTAAGACAGACGATATTTGCTACGCTACTCAAAACCGCCAGGATGCCGTAAGACAGATGGCTCTGGAATGCGACTTGGTTTTAGTGGTTGGTTCTGCAAATAGCTCGAACTCCAATCGTTTGCGAGAGCTGGCCCAGCGCTGTGGCGCGGAAGCCTACCTAGTCGACTCCGCCGATGATATCGACCCACAGTGGATAAAGGATAAGACCAATATTGGTGTTACCGCCGGTGCATCGGCACCCGAGATCCTGGTCAAGGAAGTGATTCAAGCTCTGCAGAAACTCGGTGCCAGTTCACCTTTGGAGTTATCTGGAGAATTGGAAAAGATTAAGTTCCCCCTCCCGGAAGCTCTGCGATAAACAATTCTTTACTAATGGGCTTTCTTCATTGTTCACTCTGCCACAGTTCGCCTTACTATATATCTCGCGTCATAGCTCGTTCTAAAAGCAGTATGCTGATTGGCAACTGTGGAAAGTTTCAAAAATTCTAAAAAAGCTGCTTTGCGCTTTGTTACCTATTTATAAACCTGTGGACTTTTTATAAAAAAGTTCGTTATAAAAAGTCCGCTGCTATTTTTCGCTCGGCGGCCACATTGAACAGCGCTTGTTTACCCTATCCTTGTGGCAGAAATGAGCGATAAAATCCCCAGAAAAATCATGTTTCTACTTTGAATATTTTTACAACGTTCTCGAAAAAGTACGTAAACTTTTTTCAGCCGTAACCACAATTGCCTTTAGTCTTGAAAAACTAACCGCTTATCAAGCTTATACTGTCGCTTGTATCCGGCTTGTGTATCTTCATCATTAAGAGGGTTTTCTTACATGACTTTTAATAAACCCAGCGGGTTTACTCTAATCGAGCTAATGATAGCCATCGCGATTTTCGCCATACTGATGGCGGTAGGCATTCCAGGTTTACAAAATCTGCGCAGCAACACAAATGTTGATAGCTTTAGCCAACTCCTGATGCGTGGCTTGTCCCGCGCCAGAGAAGAAGGTTCCTCCCAAATAAATAATTTCGCAATAATTTGTGGCAGTGATGACGGACTAAGCTGCACAGACAATACCTGGGATGATGGATGGATTATATTCATTGGTGCCGACCCTATCGCTCAAGATCCCGACGTCCAGCTTCCTGCTCAGGACGATATTCTCTGGGTGGAAAATACCTCCACTTTCGAAGTATTGGTGGCAAACGGCGCGCCTGATTGGGTGGGTTTCAATGGTTTCAACGCAAGCATTCCAGCGTTAGCAAATACCTTTACTATTTGTGGGCCCAATCGGGATGAGAGTTCGGGGAAATTAATAAGCATTAGCAATTCGGGATCTCTGTCCAGGCAATCGGGACTCATTGCAGATGCATGTAATTAAACAAAATCAAAAGGGCTTAATGCTCATGCGTAAATGGTCTTTTTTTCAAAGCGGCTCCAGCTTAATCGAGGTGATGGTCGCCCTGCTGGTTCTAGCTATTGGTTTGTTGGGAGTTGTCAGTTTGCAAACCAAGGCTTTGCGTGGCAGCCAACAATCCGTTTTTGTCACTGAATCTCAATTTCTGGCGCAGGATATGGCAGACCGGATTATGGCTTACGAGCGCATCGTCCAGAGAGCGGGTGTGGTTAATCCCTACGGCGATGTTGATGCCGACGCCGACGCCGTCAATAACCCCTGCGACGGTACAGGTTGCGACCTCGATGACTTGAAAGACAGAGACGTTTTTCAATGGAATACAATGATTGAAGATTCTTCACTGCCCAGTGCGTTCGGTGAGGTTGATGACCGGGGTAACGGTCTTTACTTCATTAGAATCACTTGGGATCAGAACCGCGATGGTTCTACAGACGATGACGATAATACAAACCTCGTTACAGGCACTTTTTACGAAATTAGGCTGCAATTATGATAAAGCGTAATTCTTCACCCAGCCTGTGCGCGTCATCTAGCCTGCGAACTGTGGTTGTCAAGACACAATCCGGTGTCGGTTTAATCGAGCTTATGGTCTCCATGTTAATCGGACTTTTGATTATGGCTGGTGTTGTTCAACTCTACAGCACGACGGGTCAAAACGCCGTCGCCGCTGCCGCCAGTAACCGCATCCAGGAAAATATCCGCTATGTCTTCTCGCGTATGGCGGTTGATATCGCTCAAACCGGAAATCTGGGTTGTTTTAGCGCCCCATTTTCACAAAGGCAAACTAAGTACCAAGAGGATGCAAATGGAGACATTGCAGTAGATGAAAATGGAGACTTCACTGTAATAGAGGGAAGTCAAATGCTGGTTCCCGTTGGTTTTGATTCTGACGCCTCGAGCAGTGGTCATTACGAATCCAATTACAATTTCGGTGTTATTATTGGTGACGTTGCCGGAGCAGTTAATCTTAATGCTGCTCCAGAAACCGACATATTGAATATCCGCTTTGCCAATAATCTGAACAAAATTCCAGTAAATAGCGTCGACTACAGTGATGGGCTCGGCACGATTACCTTCGCGGAACCGTTTGACCTGAGACGAAACCAAGTCGTGATGATTGCCAATTGTACCCGTGGACTGGTGGTGAAAATCGCGGCAATTAATTCGGATAACGATGGTAGCGGGACAGATGGTAATCCGACAACCATTCAGCTTACTGAAAACGATGTCAAGCAGCTATTTGCAAACAGTGAAGACCCAAACTCCGGTTCCATCACCTATCTTTACGCTAACACCACCGGCGCTTACCGTTATTTTATTGGCACCAGTGTTGCCGCAGATGCTCAGAATTTAACCTGCAGTCCCGAAGATGATCCCGACGACCCCACTTTTGGCCCTCAGAATTGTGCACTGCGATTATTTGACGGTGCGCAAAATCAGGAACTTATTGAGGGGGTCCACGGTATGGATATTAAATACGGCAGATTCGATGAAGTTAATGATACCGTGGTTTTTGCTGAGGATCCCGGTACAGAGGATTGGAATACAGATGATTGGAATACAGTTGATCGCGTCGAAGTTACTTTGAGTTTTAACTCAATTGAAAATGCGCAAATTACTGATGGTAATGTCCAAGGCGAATTATTTACCAAGCAAGTCAGTCGTGTATTCCAACTGCCCAATCAATTGTAGTGATTCAGTGAACGAAAGATTCCAGAGGTCAGTCGACATGTCAGATTTGCGTAAAACAGCCAACCACTGCCCGAACCAGTATCAGCGGGGGATAGTTCTGGTCGTGGCGTTGATCCTGTTGTTGGTGATGACCACTGTAGGCGTTACGGCTATTAGCAGCGCTACTTTGCAGGAGCGTCTGGCTAATAATAGCCGCCAACTGGCCACTGCCCGCATCAATGCAGAATCCGCACTGCGACAGGCTGAGGCTTACATGGATGTATTGGGAATTAATACCGCTGATGAACTCGAGGCTCGGTTTATTCAAGCACAGAACAAGGAGCACCAAGTCTCCTCAAGACTCACAGGAATATATGCGGATAGCAGCAATTATTTATCCACCTATGCCGATAAACAATCCTGGAACGGTGATAACAGTTTAGAGATAGAGACTGCCCGTTACGTTATTGAGTATATCGGTGTCTTTGGTAAGGATGGCGAGGCAAAAAGCCTCAATGATGACGAGCCTGAAAATGTTGTTAGTTATGTTTTCCAAATAACCGCGATTGGTTTTGCTCCGCCCGGTGAAGAAATTTTTGCGGTTTTACAGTCAATTTACATGACTCAGAAATGAGAAGTGGGTATGTGATGAAAAATTATGATGGGTTTTCCAAATATCGTCAGTCAAGTTCCATAACTGGCTCTTTTTTGTCGGCTACAGCCGTATCTGGTTTATTGCTCTGGAGTGTCACGGTGCAATCGGCGCCGGGTGTACTTGTCGATGCCCCGCTTGATCTGGCGAATCGGGTACAGCCAAATCTTCTGTTATTAATCGATGATTCTGGCAGTATGAATTTTACTCTTTTGCAATCAGATGGCGCTCGTGCTCACCCCGGCTACAATCAACCTGACGGTTTCAGATCCGGAGATCCTACCTTCCGCTTTGAGGGATCTGTTGACATAACCCCCAATTATATCGGTAATACAAATGATGCTGGTATGGAAATTGGCGTTATTGGTCTTACCACAGATGAAAAGGAAGAAAACCGAAGACGAGAATTACTTGAGGTCTGTGCGGGTTACAATACCTTGTATTACAACCATGCTGTCACCACCTATCGCCCTTGGAACAGCCTCAATGAAACCAACGCAGACATAGATAATGTGTCACTCACCCTCAGTAGCCGAGGTGGTGATCCGAGACACCTCGATACAGGACAGACTGGCGCTGATTCTAGCGGCCCAACAGGTTTGCTGAGATATAATCCTAATGCGGAGCGTGTGCGATTGGGTGCCGCTCGAGGTGAGGGAATAGTCGACCTCGACCTTTATAATGATTACGCAGAAGAATTTAATCTGAAGAGGTATTGGGCACAGAGAGCAGAAGAAGAATTCGATGACAATCCCAATCTTGGTTATGTTTCACACGGTGGTGAACCAGGCTACGTCGAATGGAACGATCTCGATGGTGACGGTGAATATACCGTAGGCGAGTGTGGCGGAACTAAGGGAACCCAGGAAACACTTCCGCAACTGATAAGTGCTTTTGTGCCCTTTAATACAATGGTTCCCCAGGGGGGGAGCCGAGAGCAGTTGTCACCACAGGAACTAGAACTACGACAGCAAAATTTTGCTAACTGGTTCGCTTATCACCGCAGACGCATCTACATCGTTCAAAATGCCTTGTCCGACATCATTACTCGGAATACCTCGCGTGTGGGATTGGCCGTTATTGGTGGTGCTAGTGGTGGGATTGATGGTGTTTTGATCAAGGACATTGACGATACGCCAACGCTTGAAAACTCGGCTGAAGATCAGGCAACCGCAGCGGAAAGTAAACAAACACTAATAGACAGATTACATGAAATTTTTCCTTCTCGAGAGACACCCTTGCGAGAAGGTTTGTACCGCGCCGGCCGTTATTTTGAACACGGCGTGACCGAGAATCAATTATTTCCCGCAACCGCAACACATAGTACAAGTCTTGAGGGTACGGTTAGCAATGATAGCCCCATTCTATCTCAGGCTAATGGTGGGGCCTGCCAACAAAATTTTACACTGCTATTTTCCGATGGTATCTGGAATGGCAACGACAGCCTTTTTTCGACAGCGGTCGGTAATGCTGACGCTGATAATGCCAACGCTGATAATGCCAACTCTCCATGGGATGGGGGTACCTTTGCGGATGAATATAGTAATACTCTAGCTGATATTGCCATGCACTTTTATGAGCGCGACTTATCTGCGGACTTTACGGATGCGACCAGTTCGACTTTAAATCGTACAGGTCTCTCCAACGAGGTCAAAGCGGAGGACCCACACGGGCCGACGGTGGGCAATGCCAATCTTATCCGTAATGAACAGCATATGCGGACTTTTACGATAGCCTTTGGTGTTGACGGAGAACTGAATGGAAATCCAGGTCGTGATACTAACCTCGAGGATGGGTGGCCAAATCCCCTAGCGGCATTTGATGCAAAACGTATCGATGATTTACGCCACGCTGCTTGGAATGGCCGCGGCCGCTTTCTAAGTGCCAAGAGTCCAGACGAATTAATCGAGAAGTTCAATGAAATCGCTAATGAAATTGAAGACATTACCGGTACTGCAGCGGTTGCCTCTTTTAATTCGGGTTCTATTAATGTAGGCACCCAGACTTTTCAGAGCACTTATGACACTAGCAACTGGAGTGGCGACCTCCAAGCGTTTTCATTTGTTCAGCAAACCACCAATAATGGGGAGACCGAGACAGTCCTGAGCGAAACGCCCGATTGGTCTGCCAGTGAACAGCTTAGCGAGCGTCTTGAAGAACCACTAGGCTATTCAAGGCGAAATGTTATTACTTATAACGGTGAAAGGGGGGTGCCATTTAGCCGTTTTCCCACCAATTTTGACGATATCCTCAGTGGTGGGGTTGCTAACAATAATAGTCTCAGTGCCGCTCAGATTAGCGATTTATTATTTGAGATCGACGCTAGTAGTAGTGAAAAAATAGACTATGGCCAGAATGTTATTGATTACATTTTGGGTGATGACAGTAGAGAAATAGATAACGATGGAACCTTTAGGAATCGTTTTAACCCGCTCGGAGCCTTTATTAACTCGGCCCCGGTCTATGTGGGTACGCCTAACGAGCGATACCCCAATAATTTTGCAGGTGTTGGCAACCCTTACAGCACTTTTATTGATAACAACAACGAGCTCAACGAGCGCACGCCACTGGTCTATATCGGTGGCAACGCTGGCATGCTCCACGCTTTTAATGCCGAAACCGGGGATGAGGTCTTTGCCTATATCCCTGGCGCCGAGTTATTGGAGCACGATCTGCACTCGCTAACGGTTTCCCCTTACTCTTACGACGCTTACGTCGATGCTACGCCAACGATTAGGGATATTTTCGTTGAGGATAGCTGGCGCACTTTCCTAGTGGGTAGTCTCCGCTCTGGCGGCAAAGGACTATTCGTTCTTGATGTGACCGATACCTCCGCTCTGGCCGCAGCAAGCAGCAGTGTTGCTAATGCGAGTGCTATTGTCGTCGGTGAATTTACTCACCCAGACCTGGGCTTTACTTACAGTCGTCCACAAATTGTCAAAGTGAATGACAGTGCAATGAACGGCGGTAGATGGGCGGCGATTTTTGGCAATGGCTACAACAATGAGGGCGATGGCAAAGCTAAGCTGTTTATTCTGTATCTAGACAGCTTCAATAATCCAGGAGGTCCAGACTACCGGATTATCGAAGCCAATAATGACCCTGCCGATGTAAATTACGATTGCTCAGCTAACGATGTTAACTGTAATGGACTCTCCTCACCGACCCTGATTGACTTGAATGGCGATTCAATAGTTGATCGCATTTACGCGGGTGATCTACATGGCAACCTCTGGGCTTTTGATGTGGATTCTGACGATCCAGACTCTTGGGGCGTGGCTCACGAAACCACCGGCGACGCCGAACCTCTATTCAAAGCGTGCAGTACCGATTCCGGCGGTAACTGTATTGCAGCCCAGCCAATTACGACGAGACCTATTGTTCGCTCCCACCCCTATCGACGATCATTGGATACTTCGCCGAATCTGATTGTGATGGTGGGTACCGGTCAGTACATTGCGCAGGGTGATCCAAGCAACACCGATCTACAGTCCTTCTATGGAGTCTGGGATGCCGGTTCCGACAATGGCAATCTGACGCCCGGCAGTTTAGTTGCGCAAGAGTTTACCGAAACAGTAGCAAATGACGGTCGTAGAGTGAGACTCTTAAGTAACAATGGACTAGTCTACAGCACGCTTAATTCCAATCTGCCTGGCTATGGCCTGGGATGGAAAATTGACCTTCGCGCTGTTCCCACTATTCCCAGCAGCGGTGGTCAGCCGTTGACTGGAGAGCGCTCCGTCACTACGCCATTGCTGTTTGGCGACATACTTTTCTTCGTCACCACCAAGCCCTCCTCTGAGCTATGTGATCCGAGCAACAGCTTCTTGATGGCCGTGGACTTTATCGACGGCAGCCAGCCTCCCTTCGCAGTTTTTGACTTGGATGGTGATGGCATCTTTGACGACAACGTTGCTGGTATCGACTTAGGCGATATTGGCTCCGGTGCCGGCGGTATTCTCGATGGAGATGGTGGCGCCAAAGTTTACACACCCGTCGGTGACGAACAGAAGGGTTGGGACGTTAATGTGGTTCCCGATAATCCCGCAGGGCGAAAAGCCTGGTCTAACCAATAGTTCTAATTAATAGGAAGCCAATGCTAATGAATAAGCCCATATATCATTTGTTGTTATCTTTTTCACTGCTTGTATGTTCGGGGTATGCGTTTTCCACAAGTGATGAGGAACTGGAAGCCGCTGATAGAACTATCACCAGTATCCATCATCCCAGCAGTATGTTTACTGTTTACGACTATCCATACAAGATGGCTTTAAATATGAACGTAGAGGGCCCGAATGGTAGAAAACTCAGACGTTACGCACTGAAGGAAGGGCAGGAGGTTATACTTATTATTGATAGAGACAGTGGTAAGAATTCAATTTTTACCGTTACCAAGGTCAAAATTCTCAAATATTCGACCAACAAATAGCCAACAAGCGGATAGCCCCGAGCGTGATTATGAAACCCTACAATAGCGGCTTTACCCTGATTGAATTGATGATTGTCGTGGCCATCGTCGCCATACTGGCTGCGGTTGCCGTACCCTCCTATCAGCAATACGTACAGAAGGCTCGCCGCGCCGAGTGTCAGGCTTTTGCTCTGGATATTGCCTCGAGGCAGGAGCGCCACTACACCCAGTATGGTCAATACGCTGGCCAATTGGTTACTGCCCAATCAGCTGGTAACGAGGCACTTGAGTTAATCATGCCCAATGGCGCATTGAGTGAAAATCAAGTCTGTCGAGCCGGCATTGTCTCCGATGCAAGGACTCCTGGTGTCCCTGACTATAACACTTACGACATTAGAGTTGCAGCCAACCCTATAGATGTAACTTGCGGTCTGCTGACATTAGACAACCAAAATAGACGCAGCGCTTTTAGAAATGGCGGTCAAGACGGTGAGGGAAATAGAATAAACTTGGTAGACGATGATGTGCGGGATCAGTGCTGGCGTTAGTTTTATTTACTTATTGCAATCCAAAACCGCTTTGTCCGTATTACTACCCTTGCGGGCACGGCCATTTTTGGAAAAACTAATATGACGCCTATAGGTGGTATCTTTTCCGTATAAACAATAGGTTAAGCGCCCAGCTGCCACTGATCCGTCCGCTATATACCGTATATAACGACTATGGTTTCCTATAAAACCTTTGAGAGATGATTGTTTGCCATCAGCCAGCGGTCGTTCCACTCTTAACAACAAGTCATCGTTATTAAAATCTTTATCATTATTTCGATCGACAAAAATCATTAGGGGGAGATCCCAATTGTCGGTGCACTCAACCTGGTTTTGGCTGGGGCACAACAGTACCGGTGTGCGATAGCTTACCGCTTGCATTCTCGCGTACTGTATTAAGCTAAACAGATGATTGTGAGCGGTTTTTACACGGTGATTTGCCAGTAGGCTAGATAGGGAGCTGATGCCGATAGTCATTGCGATGCTAAATATGGCGATGGCGACTACCAGCTCAATGATGGTGAAGCCCTGGTGCTGACTAACGATGTCACTGCGTAAAATCCTTTTCATAATTTACTCCTTCCGTGGATATGATGTTGTCGCGACGCTAAATCTTAGTCGTCATCGATGCCCAGCTTCTTCATCCGGTAGCGCAACGAGCGGAAACTGATGCCCAGAACACTCGCTGTAGCTGTTCGGTTCCATCGATTCAGCTCAAGCTGTTTGAGTATAATTGTTTTTTCAAGACCCTCCAAATACTTATCGAGTGCTTCTATTTCGGGCCGATAGCCAGTTTCCAGTTCGGGCGGGTAGCCGTTTCCCCGCTGACGGTTGGTTGCTGTTCGGTGATTTTTAACATCGAGATTGGCGACAACCCGCGTTGATTTTTCTTCGAAATTAGTGGCCCGCAAGCCTGTGGGAATCTGTAAATCGTTCGCGCCGATGCCTTCTAAGCCACATAGTGCGCAGGCTCGCTCGAGAATATTCTCTAATTCCCGTACATTTCCGGGAAAATTATAAGTTTCCAAAAGTCTCAGAGCGTCCTCAGTAATAGAGAGAGTACCGGTCTGGTTTTTATTGGCAATTTTCTCTAAAAGTATCTGGCTTAGTTGCCGAATATCTTCTACTCGCTCTTTCAAGCTCGGAACTATAAGCTCAATAACATTGATCCGGTAATACAAATCGTTGCGGAATTCTCCTCGGTCAATTGCCTTGAGCAAACTTTTATGAGTCGCACTGAGAATACGTACATCGCTAGGTTTCTCTTTTGCCGAGCCAACGGCGCGTACGCTTTTCTCCTGAATAGCTCGCAGCAACTTAACCTGCATATCGATGGGTAAATCGGCTACTTCATCGAGAAACAAAGTACCGCCTTCTGCGCTCTGAAAAAACCCTATTTTATCCTGATAAGCACCGGTGAAGCTGCCCTTGTTGTGACCGAAGAACTCACTTTCCATCAACTCTCTGGGAATAGCGCCGCAGTTAACCGCTACGAAAGGTTTTTGTTGTCGCGAGCTGAACTTGTGGATAGCCCGCGCCACCAGCTCTTTACCGCTACCCGAATCTCCGGTGATAAATACAGGTGCTTGCGAACGGGCCACCTTGACGATTTTTTCTCTTAATTGCTGAATCGCTAGAGACGCTCCAACGATTTCTGTAGAGATATTTTCATGGGTTTGGTTTTCTTTGGTCTTTAGAGCGTTACTGATGGTAGAGCGCAGATGATTTAGATCGACAGGTTTGTTGATGAAATCGAAAGCCCCCAGTTTCATCGCTTCAATGGCGACATCCATCGAACCGTGGGCCGTTATGACAATAACCGGTAGCGCGTTGTATTTTGACTGGATAAGTTTTACCAAATCGATTCCCGAACCATCCGGCAATCTCAAATCTGTTATGCAGAGCTTGAACGATCCCTCGGACAATGCAGCATAAGCCTTGTTTAAATGACTGACACACAAGGTCGGGAATCCCATCCGCTCAATGGTGATCGATAATAATCTGCGAATATCGGGTTCGTCGTCTAAAATTAATACACGTTCAGTCATTGCAGTTCTATTTGTTTTTTCGGATGGGCCATGGTCAGGCGGAAAGTGCTTTTATGGCTATCTGGATGATAACGGTAATTCAAGGTTGCCTGATTTGCCTCGCTCAGTTCTTTGCAAAGATACAGGCCGAGCCCGGAGCCTGTCGATTCTGTTGTATAGAAAGGTTCAAAGATATGCCGTAAATTTTCATCGGTAACTCCCTCTCCATAATCAATTACATCGATATAGGGTCGCTCATCTGTCGCCTGTATTCCAATGTCAAAATCCAGTTTGGCCACGCCCAGGTGGCTTTCGCTGTGCCGCAGACCGTTATCAGCAAGGTTATTAATAATCTGAAAAAGATGATGAGGATCTATTTTGGCGTACACGTCACGTGCTTGGGCATCGACCGCAAGGGAGCACTGTCGATGTTGCTGATATTCTTCGACAAAATTATTGAGCCACTGGTTAACATTGACTACCTCCGGGTTGGCGTTGTTTCTCCGGGAGAATTCTAAAATACTATTGATAATAATATTAATGCGCTGAGAGTGATTGTGGATAATATCTAGCAGGTCTCGATCACCTTGCCCGATAGTTTCAGATTCTGTCAGTAACTGACCCGCATGGCTAATGGCGCCCAGTGGATTTCGAATTTCATGGGCAATACTTGCGGTGAGGCGACCCAGAGAAGCCAGTTTTAACTGCTGCGCCTCTTGGTTAAGACGTTGTAAATCCTCGATGAACAACATAATTGATGGAAAGCGTGGATCTTCCAGAGCGGAAAATCCCACTCTGAGCGACTGATCATTTTTCATCGTAAAGGAAAACTTGGCGGGGATGATTCCGTCGTTCCGCCAATATTTCAGGCGATGATTGATTTCTGTTATGTCACTAATATTGTCGAACTTGTCGTCAACGCTTAATAAACTGATGGCAGCCTGATTGATGAGCCGAACAGATAAATCTCTATCCACCACCACAATACCCGTACGCATAGTCTCTACAATGCGTTGGCTAATGAGTTGGAGATACTTCGTCTGTTCGGTTTGTTTCTGAGTGGCATATTCACTGCTTTGCACGCGCTCAGAAAAAATTCTGAAGGCAATCGCCGTGACAAATAGCGATACGCCGGTTACTCCAGCGGAAAAGAATGTAGAAATATCGTTGTTGCTAACCACGATGGAAAGGAGGCTCATGCCAAGAACGAGAAGCGTCGCGAAAGCCGCGAGGCCAATAGCGATCTGTTTATTAAGGAAAGTACTTCCCAGAGCGATGGGGATCAACAACAGATAACCCAGACCACTTGAAAAATCGCCGCTGGCATAAATCATCAGCACCAGGGCGACAAAGTCGATCACCAGTAAAATAGGCACCTGTCGAGAGTGAGCGTTTAGCTTTTGCTTCCAGTGTAGGCTGAGGGTAGATGCACACAGAATAATATAGGCCAGCGTTACTAGAGAAAACAGTTCGGGCTCGCTGTAACCAAAGGTATCTTTTGATAAGCCCGTCCAGTGCATAGCGCCGAGCAGGCAACCGAGACTGAAGCGGTAGTAGGTATATACTCCCAGTAATCGTTGGCTATCTTTGTCACTTGGCTGCAAAAAAGGCATGAATATCTACTGCTCGAAAACTTGCTTGTTGTGTTGGGCTTTTACTCATGTAACCTGCCCGCGTTGTTGCTGATTGTCTAGATAGACAGACAGTGCGGCGATACTGATCTCCAACCTGTTGTCAAATTGGCGACGGAGGCCCCCGTATTCAAAAAAACCCGTATTTAAACAAGTAGGTAGCGCTCAGCATAGCCAATTATAAACCCGATAAATCCGCATTATCCAACTCTTCGGTCTACCGATTTAATGATGAGTAAATCTTATGTCAACGGTTAAAGTTGTATTAGCTCAGATTAATCCTTTAGTGGGCGATATCCAGGGTAATACCCAGCGAGTGGTCGATGTCGTCAAAGAAAGCGAGTTGCGACACCAGGCGGATGTCGTGATTTTCCCGGAGCTGACACTTTGCGCTTATCCCCCTGAGGATTTATTGCTGCGTTCCAGCATGCAGGCGCGGATTGAACGTTCCAGAAAGTATTTGCAGGAACAGACATTTACGGCCATCGTTATCTTGGGTTACCCACTGGAACGAGATGGCGCTCGCTACAACATGGCTGGCGTCCTCAGTAAAAATCGATGGGTAGCCGAGTACGCTAAGCACGAACTCCCCAACTACGAAGTTTTTGATGAAAAACGCTATTTTCAGGCGGGTACAGCAGCCTGTGTGTTTGACCTACACGGTATTCCCACCGCGCTGACGATTTGTGAAGATATATGGCACTATGGCCCCATGGCTATCGCCCGTGAGCAAGGTGCGAAATTGATGATTAATATCAGCGCTTCGCCTTTCCACCGGGAAAAACAACAACAACGGCTCACTTTACTCGGCCATAGAGCCTTGGAAGGTCAAATGCCAATCATCTACGTTAACCAGGTAGGTGGACAGGACGAACTGGTATTTGATGGCTGCTCTTTTGCCGTCGATGCACAGGGTCAATGTTGTGCTCAGGCACCCGCTTATCGGGAAACTCTTCACCCCCTGACAATAAAGACAACGCCTTCGATTACCATCGAAAAACAAAGACTTCCCGCTCCAGAAAGCGACTTGCAACACATCTACAATGCACTGGTTTTGGGTCTAAAAGATTATGTCGATAAAAATGGATTCAAGCAGGTAATTCTCGGTCTATCCGGCGGTATAGATTCGAGTCTGACCTTAGCGATAGCGGTGGATGCCCTGGGTGCTGAACGCATTTCAGCCTTTATGATGCCGTTTACATACACCTCTGATCTGAGTCGCCGAGATGCCGCGGATCAGGCAAAGCGGCTGAATGTAGAGTACCAAGTTATCAGTATTGAACCCATATATCGAACATTTATGAGTACGCTAGCTCCGGTGTTCGCCAATAGGCCAGCAGACCTGACCGAGCAGAATCTCCAGGCTCGCTGCCGCGGTGTCATTTTGATGGCGATTTCCAATAAAACCGGTTCACTAGTACTCACCACAGGTAATAAGAGTGAGCTGGCCGTCGGTTATTCGACTCTCTACGGCGATATGGCTGGAGGTTTCGATGTACTTAAGGATGTGCCGAAAATGATGGTGTTTTCACTGGCAAATTATCGCAATGAGCTCGGAGAAGCCATCCCCCCCTCAGTGATTAAGCGCCCGCCATCGGCGGAATTGGCTCCCGACCAAAAGGATGAAGATAACCTTCCGCCCTATGAGATTCTCGACGAAATCTTGTGGCGTTACATCGATGCCGACGCCAGTGCCGACGCTATTATTGCCGATGGCTTCGATCCCGATACTGTATACAAAGTAATTCGCTTGGTAGATATCAACGAATACAAACGTCGCCAGGCGCCTTTGGGGGTGCGTATTTCTCAAAAAGGTTTTGGTCGCGATCGGCGTTATCCCGTCACCAATGCCTGGAAACCGGGACATTAATCTGGGTGCTGCGTCAGTTCATTTGGCGTCGCATTAGTAGTCGCTATAAATATGGCGCGTGTCGAAACCGGGTGGTTTACTGTTGTCGATTAGGCCAAAGGTTAGCATGCCCGCAATCGACCGGCTCTTCTGAAGATAGAAATCAAAGTTGAACTGACCATCTGAATTAAAAGCCGGGTAGTTTGGGTAATTTTCCTTCAGTATATTGATGGTGTTTTTCGCCAAGTCGTTCATGTCCATGGCGTGATAAGCCTGGGCCATGAGTGCTAGCCCATCGGGTACAGCGGGGCTCAATTGATAGTTTTCCACCACGTGCCGCCCACGGTTGGCTGCTGCCAGAAATGCTCCCCGGTCTAGATAATAATTCCCCACTTGAACTTCACCACGGGCCATCAAGTTGCGCAGATATTCCATACGTTTGATGGCGTCGTCTGCGTATTGGCTATCGGCAAAACGCTGTAACAGCTCCGAAAAATAGACAAAGGAAGTGCGAGCGGATTTCATGTCTCGCTCACTGAGATCTGTGTGGAAGATTTTTTGGAACGCACTCGACAATCTGGGGAAGGCCGATAGACCGCGCATGTAGTAGGCGTAGTCGACGTTGGGATGGTTGGGGTGCAGACGAATGTAGCGGTTGGCGGTAGCGATTGCCGAGGGGAATTCATCAGCGCGATAATGCGCGTAAATTAAGGCCAACTGAGCGGAGTTCGCATACTTGCCGAAGGGATAATCAGACTCCAGCCGCTGTAGTGTCTCGATGGCCAGAATAAAGCGATTATTTTTCAACTGATCCTGGGCCATTTCGTAGAATTCCTGTTCGGAGAAGCCACTCAGCTCTCTCTCTGAAACACTACTGCAGCCAACTAAAAAAGCGATCAACCCAATGAGGTAAAAATTAACAATAGACTTCATGAGATCCCTTAACAAATTCGACTGAGTATTTAACCATAGGACATCGAGTAACCCAACTAAGATAATTAACATCTGTTAGACTTTGGTGCCATGACTATCCCTGATCTAGACGAATCAAATCAGCTGTTAAAGCATCAAGTGGCGCATGAACACTGTGGGCAACGCGTCGACCAGGTGGCGGCAGAGGTGTTCTCAAGTTACTCCCGAGCGCGTTTGCAAATCTGGATTAAATCGGGTCGCTTGAAAGTAGATGGTAAGCCTTGTAAGCCAAAAAATAAGGTTTATGGTGGTGAACGCATGGTCTTATTGCCCGAAGCCGACGAACAGCAAAGCTGGGGTCCCGAGGCCATCGACCTAGATCTGGTTCATAGCGATGAAGATGTCATTGTCATTAATAAACCGGCGGGCCTCGTCGTTCATCCCGGCGCAGCGAACGCTAGTGGCACTTTGTTAAACGGACTTCTCTATCGATTTCCCGAGTTGAGTACCATCCCCAGAGCCGGGATTGTCCACCGTCTCGATAAAGATACGACCGGGCTGATGGTAGTGGCGCGCTCTCTGAAATCGCACTACGCTTTAATAAAGCAACTTCAAACTCGTACCATGGGGCGCGAATACGAAGCTCTGGTTATGGGAGAGTTACTAACGGGGGGAACCGTACATACATTCATGGGGCGCCATCCACGAAACCGCCTGAAGATGTCTGTAATACCCGAATCATCGAGAGCTAAAGAAGCAATTACCCATTACCGCGTTGAGTGTCGCTTTCCCGGTTATACACATGTCATTTGCCGCCTCGAAACTGGGCGTACCCACCAAATTCGCGTCCATATGTGCCACATCCGTCACCCACTTATCGGCGACTCCCTTTATTCAGGTCGACAGCGATGGAAGTCCGGCACGACGGAATCGTTAAAACAACAACTACTTCAATTCAATCGACAAGCGCTGCATGCCCGTCGGCTGACCCTGATTCATCCCGGTAGTGGTCGCGAGTGCAGCTGGTTTGTTTCCATGCCAACAGAGATGCAGGATTTACTCCATGCCCTACGCGATGAGCCGCGGATAGACAGCTAAGGTGATCAATCTACAGTGGCTAGATTGGCCCGCGCCTCCCAATGTGCGCGCCGCTTTTAGTTTGCGCCGCGGGGGTCATAGCGAATCACCTTTTAATGACTTCAACTTGGCACAGCATGTGGGTGATCGAGCCAGCGTCGTTATAGCCAATCGGCAACAGCTATCGAACTTGATCGGCGATTTGCCTATTGCTTGGTTAAACCAGGTTCATGGTAAGCGTGTGGTTGTGGCCGATCCGGCCACACTTGCAGAAGCCGATGCCAGTTTCACCAAGGATTCGGAACGAGTCTGTTGTGTAATGACTGCGGATTGTCTGCCAGTATTTTTTTGCGATAATTATGGTCATCAGGTTGCCATTGCTCACGCGGGATGGCGGGGATTAGCTAGCGGCGTTCTCCAGGTTACGCTGGCAGAGTTTCCAACGCCGGAAAACGTCAAGGTCTATTTTGGTCCCGCCATCAGCGTGCGCGCTTTAGAAGTGGGCGAGGAAGTGCGCCAGTCTTTTTTGACTATTCCCGGGGTTGAGCAATCGGTTATCGAGAAGAATTTTCATCCCGCCGAACTACCGGGTAAGTGGATGGCTGATTTGTACTCCCTGGCGCGGTACCTTCTGCAACTTTGCGGAGTAACCCAGTTTTATGGGGGTGATCGCTGCACTTACTCGGAAAGCGACGACTTTTTCTCTTACCGCCGGGATGGAAAAACCGGGCGCATGGCCAATTTAATCTGGATTGAGCGCTCGTGATGTCCCTCCAAAATAAAAATATTGAAACTTTCCGCCGAGACACCATATCTTTCTCAACATAAGTTAATATTATTTCAACAAATCTGACTTCCGCGATTTTGCTTCTAACCTAGTAATTGATGGTTAGAAAGCTCTGTTCAGACGTACATAGCTGAGCGCTGCCGAGCGGGGAAGTTTTCTACTGACACGAGAGGATTTCAACTATGCGTATGGATCGTTTAACGAATCAACTGCAAATGACTTTATCCGATGCGCAATCCCTGGCAGTAGGGCGCGATCACAACCACATTGAACCGTTGCATCTACTATCCGCCATGCTGGACCAACAAGGTGGCAGCGTGCGCCCACTACTGGCGCAGGCGACCTTTGACGTCGCGGGCTTACGTAATGAACTGGGTAAACAACTTAATGACCTGCCGCGCATTCAACACGCTACTGGAGATGTACAACTTTCTCCCGAATTAGTGCGTCTACTCAATTTAGCCGACAAAAAAGCCCAGAAAACCGGGGATAAGTTCATCTCTAGTGAAGCTGTACTTTTAGCGGCTATGGAGGATGGTTCGAGCAGTATGGGCAAATTACTGCAAGGTTGCGGTAACCCCCAGAATTTGCAAAATGCAATCGAGACGATTCGCGGAGGCGAAACTGTCGACAATCCCGATGCCGAGGAAAATCGCCAGGCCCTGGAAAAATACACCGTTGATCTGACTGCCCGCGCCGAATCGGGAAAGCTCGATCCTGTGATTGGTCGAGACGACGAGATTCGCCGCACAATTCAGGTTTTGCAGCGACGGACCAAAAATAATCCGGTGTTGATCGGTGAACCCGGAGTAGGTAAAACGGCCATTGTGGAAGGTTTGGCCCAACGTATCATTAATGGAGAAGTCCCCGAGGGATTAAAGCAAAAGCGTCTACTCTCCCTCGATTTAGGTGCCCTACTGGCTGGTGCTAAATTCCGCGGCGAATTCGAAGAACGCCTCAAAACCGTCCTCAATGAATTATCCAAACAGGAAGGCCGAATCATCATTTTCATTGATGAGATCCACACCATGGTTGGCGCGGGCAAAGCTGAGGGGGCCATGGATGCGGGCAATATGCTCAAGCCGGCGTTGGCTCGCGGTGACTTACATTGTGTAGGTGCCACCACGCTCGATGAATATCGAAAATTTATTGAAAAAGATGGTGCTCTAGAGCGGCGCTTCCAGAAAGTTCTGGTCGATGAGCCTTCCGAAACGGACACTATTGCTATCCTTCGCGGCCTCAAGGAACGCTACGAAGTTCACCACGGGGTGGATATTACCGATCCGGCTATTATTGCCGCGGCCAAGCTGTCGCAACGCTATATCACCGATCGCCAGTTGCCGGATAAGGCAATCGACCTTATCGACGAGGCGGCCAGCCGTATCCGCATGGAAATCGATTCCAAACCAGAGGTCTTGGATCGCTTGGAAAGGCGGCTGATTCAATTGAAAATTGAACGCGAGGCGGTGAAGAAGGATGAGGATGAAGCCTCCAAACAGCGACTGAAAGATATCGACGAAAAAATTCAGAGTATCGAGTCCGAATTCAAGGAATTGGAACAGGTCTGGAATACCGAAAAAGCCTCGCTAACCGGCGCTCAGGACATCAAAAGTAAGCTGGAACGCGCCCGTATCGATATGGAAGCGGCACGGCGCGCCGGGGATCTCGAACGCATTGCACAACTGCAGTACGGCGCTATTCCCGAGCTGGAAAAGCAGCTGGAAGTAGCGAGCCAGGTAGAAATGACGGAAATGAAACTTCTGCGCAATAAAGTGACCGAGGAGGAAATTGCCGAAGTGGTTTCCAAGTGGACCGGCATACCCGTCTCCAAAATGCTGGAAGGGGAAAAACAAAAACTGTTGTGCATGGAAGATAAGCTTCACAAACGGGTCGTTGGGCAGGAAACGGCTATTCATGCCGTAGCCAACGCGGTGCGTCGATCGCGAGCAGGGCTCGCCGATCCCAATCGCCCAAACGGCTCTTTCCTGTTTTTAGGTCCAACTGGCGTGGGTAAAACCGAGCTTTGTAAAACACTGGCGGAATTTCTATTTGATAGCCAGGATGCCATGGTTCGTCTGGATATGTCGGAATTTATGGAAAAACACTCAGTGGCTCGATTGGTCGGCGCGCCTCCCGGATACGTAGGTTACGAGGAGGGCGGTTATCTAACCGAGGCGGTACGCCGTCGCCCTTACTCAGTAATGTTGCTGGACGAGGTGGAAAAAGCGCATCCCGATGTTTTTAATATTCTCTTGCAGGTACTGGAAGACGGTCGTCTAACCGACAGCCAGGGGCGCACCGTCGATTTTCGCAATACCGTCATCGTGATGACATCCAACTTGGGCTCCGATGTCATCCAGGAAATGGCCATGGCGAATAAATCACAGGACGACATCCGCAACGAAGTTATGGCAGTGGTTGGCCGGCACTTCCGGCCAGAGTTCATCAATCGAATCGACGAAATAGTGGTATTTGATCCGCTTAATAAAGATCAGATTCACAGCATTGCGGCGATCCAGATCGACCATTTGAGAAAGCGCTTAGCCGAAAAAGACCTCAGTATGCGGCTCGATGAAAGTGTCATGAATAAGCTTTCTGAAGCCGGCTTCGACCCAATTTACGGTGCGCGGCCTTTGAAACGAACCATTCAGCAATTGGTTGAGAATCCGTTATCACAAAAATTATTGGCAGGCGATTTTATCTCAGGGGATGAGATTGTCGTCACAGTAGACGATCTCGGCCATTTGCGCTTTGAGAAAAGTTAATAGCAAGCGGACCCTGCACACTGTTTGCCGTAACTGGCTAAAGAGCCCGATTTGCTTTTTTGTAACGCTTAACTATCACCTGGTTATCACTTAACAACCAAAAAGGTACAGCACAAGGATGTGGCATGCCGGAGTAAGTCAGGCAGCACTTTTCCGAGCTAATCGCTCAGGGGAATTGTCTAATTGCCACACGGATTAACAGCCTGATGGCTATCAAAACCCTATTTTTAATCGTTGAATTTTCCATAAAATGACAAGAGTTGACCCGCAAATTAAAATAACCAATCCTTTACTTGAGGAACACACTTTCCCACCCTTTGAGGCGATTCGCCCCGAGCATGTCGAGCCGGCCATCAGCCAGCGCATCAAAACGGTCTGGACCACGCTTGAAACTTGCCTGGCCGCTATCGATAAAGGCGATCCACCCAGTTGGGAGAACCTGGTGGCACCGCTTGAAGAAGCCCTCGATCTGCTCAGTCAATCCTGGTCGCCGGCAAATCATCTCAACAGTGTTCAAAATACCGACGTGCTTCGCGAAATTTACGCAGAGTGCCTGGCTTTACTGACAGAATTCAGTACGGCGATTGATCAGCATGAGCCACTCTATCGGGCTTACCAAAAGCTGCGCCAGTCTAGTGCTTTTCAAGCGCTAAGTCGGCCACAACGAAAAGTAATCGATAATGCGCTTAGAGATTTTCGTTTGGCGGGAGTCGCTTTGCCAGAAGAAAAAAAGAAACGCTACGGAGAGATTAAGAAGCGCCTGTCGGCGCTCTCGACGCAATTTTCCAACAACGTGCTTGATGCCACCCAAGCCTGGCATCTCCAATTCGATAGCGCAGAGAGCCTGAGCGGTCTTCCCGAAAGTGCTTTAGCCTCGGCGCAACAAGCAGCCCGACAGCGGCAACTGTCTGGCTATAGGATTACTCTGGATATGCCTTCTTATTTGGCGGTGATGACCCACGCCGATGACCGCGAGCTTCGCGAACAAGTCTACCGCGCCTTCGCCACGCGCGCCGCTGCCACTGAGGAGGATGCTGAAAAATGGGATAACAGCGCCACTATTGAAGAAACCCTGGCCCTGCGTCACGAGCTGGCTTGTCTGTTGGGATTCAATGATTTCGCGGAACGATCGCTGGCCACTAAGATGGCGGAAACGCCAAAGCAAGTTATGGATTTCTTGTACGATTTGGCGGAAAAAAGTAAGTATTTCGCGGAAAAAGACCTACGGGCATTAAAAGATTTTGCTAGGTCAGAAGGTGGCGTTGCCGACTTGCAAGCCTGGGATATCGCCTACTACAGCGAAAAGCTGCGGCAGCGCCACTACGCCGTTTCCCAGGAAGCTTTACGACCTTACTTTCCACTCAATCGCGTACTGGATGGCTTATTCGCGATTGCCAACAAACTTTTTAGTATCGATGTAGAACTCATTGAAAATGCCGAACGCTACCACCCCGATGTCGGTCTATACGCGATAAAAAAAGCCGGTAAAAATATTGCCTATTTTTATCTGGATCTCTACGCACGCGATAAAAAACGCGGTGGAGCCTGGATGGCCGATTGCCGTACCCGCCGTTCGCGCTTCGGTAAATTGCAACTACCGGTTGCTTATCTAACCACTAACTTTACGTCTCCGATCGGCGACAAGCCCTCGCTGTTAACTCATGCTGAAGTCACGACCTTGTTTCATGAATTTGGTCATGGCCTACACCATATGTTGACACAAATGACGGAAGCATCGGTGAGTGGAATTGCCGGTGTAGCTTGGGATGCCGTGGAATTGCCAAGCCAATTTCTCGAAAACTGGTGTTGGCAAAAGACAGCGATCCCTCTAATTTCCGGTCACTTCGAGAGTGGTGAACCCCTACCGGAAGCGCTGTTGGACAATATGCTGGCCGCCAGGAATTTTCAATCGGGCATGCAAATGCTTCGACAATTGGAGTTTGCGCTTTTCGATATGCACTTGCATACGGATTATGATCCCAAAACAGTAAAACCCGTACAGCAAGTGCTCGATGAAGTCCGAGCGCAGATCGCGGTTACCATTCCGCCAGCCTTTAATAAGTTCCAAAATAGCTTTAATCATATTTTTGCTGGCGGTTATGCGGCCGGCTATTACAGTTACAAGTGGGCGGAAGTGCTCTCAGCTGACGCCTTTTCACGGTTTGAAAAAGAAGGTGTTTTTAATGCGGAAACGGGTCAAAGTTTTCTAGAAACCATCTTGGAAAAAGGCGGTTCACAAGAACCTATGGAATTGTTCAGGGCATTCCGCGGCCGCGAACCTTCGAGCGATGCGCTTTTAAAACACAGTGGATTAGAGGCAGTCCAAGTATGAAAATAATAAAACGATTCATTGCTGGCGCTGTCTGTCCCCGCTGTTCGCAGATGGACAAGTTAGTCACTTATCGAGAAGATGAAAAAGATTTTCGCGAATGTGTAAGTTGCGATTTTATTGATGAAATGCAATTTAAGCAACAACCGCGCGAATTGGAAACCCGGGTCAATGTGACCGAAACCGAGAAGCTTGCAGAAACCCAGGTGTTAACTCTAGAACCTAAGCGCAATAAAAATAAAACATAATTGAGTATCAAAGTCGGAGAAAAGAAGACTCTATTTTTTCTCCGGTTTTATAGCGGTATGCTTTAATAATTAACGGGGCTCTTTGATTAATTGATCGCCATTGGGATCCACGCCACGAATCGATAAAAGCATACTTCACCACTTCTCTTTGTTGAAGTATGCTGTTGCCTTTTTTAGAAATTCATTCTCTTCTTTAAGATCAGATATCTGACGCTTGAGTTTACGTATTTCCTCGCTCTCTTCCATAGAATAATCTACCCTTTTTAGGCTATTGAATTGCTTCTCTGATAATCGTTTATATTGGCGTCGTCAATTATAACTTTGACCCGGATGAATACCGAGTTCTTTGGCAACTTCAGCGGCGCTGGCATCAATATTTTCGGAGCGACGCACCGCTTCCCGACGAAAACCTTCAGTGTAGTGGTTGTATTTATTCTTTTTTTAGTCATATTTAGAGCCTCGTTAGGTGGTAGTGATGTGTCTACTTTTTTGGGGAAATTGGCGCCTTAACGCCGCGATCTGCGTAAAATTTGTCCGGTAGCAGCGCCTCGTTAACCGATATTGGTGAAAATTCTGCCAGATTTCACCAAAATAAAGCCTGTAAACAATGATGGCTCTAGTTTTAAGTGCTATTATCGACAAAATTTCCCAAAAAAACCCTTAAGAGGGGGCTTTATGCTGGTTGAATTTACAGTGAAAAACTATCGTTCCATTAAAGAAGAGCAGGTTTTTAGCATGGTTAAGGCTAAGGGGGATGAGTTAGAAAGCACTAATACCTTTCAGCCTAGTGCCCCTGCAAGCGTAACGCTTTTGAGGTCTGCAGCGATTTACGGTGCAAACGCAGCTGGAAAATCGAATGTTATCCGAGCAATGATGGAGATGGAGTCAATTGTTCGAAACTCTGCCTCTTCTAGCCAAGAGGGAGATGTGATTCCAGTAACGCCATTCTTATTTGATGAGTCATCGTCTTCTGAGCCTACAGAGTTTGAAATGATTTTTATCAGTGAAGGTGTGAGATATCAATTTGGTTTTTGTGCGACAAAAACTCATATTGTTGAGGAGTGGCTTATTGCATACCCAAAAGGCCGGGCTCAAAGATGGTACTCAAGAGGCTTCAATAAAAGTAAGAATACATCTGAATATAAATTTAGTGATTTTTTACTAGGCCAAAAGTCTGTATGGCAAAACGCCACTCGATCTAATGCTCTTTTTCTGTCTACCGCGATTCAATTAAATAGCGATCAATTTAAACCGGTATTTAACTGGTTTAAAGAAACTCTACGGCCTTCAAAGCTTGGTGGCTGGGGGGCAGAGTTTACTGCTTCTCTATGCGAAACAGAAAAGTCTAAAGTTAGAGTTCTAGAGTTTTTGAAAGCGGCAGACTTTGACATTCATGATATTAGAATTGATAAAGAAAAGTTCGACCCCGAATCTTTACTTGAGGATTTTCCTGACTCTGTTCGAGAAACGATCATTAAGACGATGAAAGATAAAGACATGATTGATATTAAGACGATTCACAAGACAGAATCTGGAAATCTAGTTCCTTTAGATTTTGATGAAGAATCTGATGGGACTCAGAATTTTTTCTCATTTGCAGGGCCTTGGATTGACACCCTGAAAGAAGGGTACGTTCTCGTGATTGACGAGCTTCATGATAATCTTCATCCAAAGTTGGTTAAGTATTTGGTAAATCTTTTCCATAATGACAAAACCAACCCAAATAATGCGCAGTTAATTTTTACAACGCACGAAACATCAATTTTAAGTCAGGATGAGTTTAGACGTGATCAAATTTGGTTTTGCGAAAAAGATGAAAGGCAAGCCACATCCTTGTATCCGCTGACTGATTTTAGCCCCCGAAAAGATAGGGAAAATATTGAACTTGGATACTTATCGGGGCGTTATGGCGCTCTTCCGTTCATTAAGCCTTTTGAATTGGAAGCTGTATAAAACATGGGCTCTGATAATCTTTTTGAGAAACGTAAAGCCAAGGCCGCTGATCAATTAGAGAGGCCAAAAGCTAAACGCTCATCCTATGACAAGGTTTTAATCGTTTGCGAAGGGGAAAAGACAGAGCCTAATTATTTTAATGAGTGTATTCAATTTTATAAAATAAATACTGCAAATGTAGAAGTTGACG
>JBLIHY010000005.1:0-40334 GCA_047634655.1 Cellvibrionaceae bacterium | reverse complement strand
ATTTTTCTTGTCGGTCGGTTAAAGAGACAACCAGCTGACCCTTAACCAAAAAGTACGACCAGCCATCCTGCTCGCTACGGCGTAGAACTTGTTCTCCGGCATCGTATTGAGCTATTTTTGAGTGTTGCAGAAGTTTCTGATACTGGGCAGGATTATCTTTTTTTGCCACCTTGTAAAAAGGGATGGCTTGCAGTAAACGTTCGGCGATATCAGGGGAAACGGAAGTAATATCAAGCGGATTTATTGCGAATTACTCGTTTGAATTTTAGGCATAATGCCGCTGAGTAGTACTAGAGTAAGCGGTCTGGCATATACGATGTTAATGCTATGTTTGAACGAACAACATTTTTATAAATATAACCAAGTATCGTAAAGGCCTGCTCATTTTTCGATAGTGAGCCATAGTAAGTGTGCGTTGGTTATCGGTATCGCGATACAAGCACCAACATTTTTTGAGCAAAGGTTATGGTTTCCTAAGAATCGCGCAGCGCTTGTATTTCCTTTTTGTACATCCTAAAAGTAATAAGACTAAGAGCTTGGTTTGGAGCTAAAAACCTCTTCCTCCGATCGCCCTGAGCGCAAGCTGTCCGACAAAATGCGGCCAGCGTAAAACTATGACACTTCACCGATCAGTAGTAAAAAACAAATAGTTCAGCGAAAGTGTTTCATTAGATCCAGCAGGATCGCAAACATGGTCATATTTTGATCTGCTTTATCTAGCAGTCCACTGACAGTTCAAAATTACAGTTCCACGATGCAACACTTCGGCTTGAAAGAAGTCTCCAGAAGCTATTGCACCGACGCCTTCTGGTGTGCCCGTCATTAAAATATCGCCATCTTCAAAGCTAATATCGGTCTGTATAAATCGCAGTAATTCCTTTGGTTTAAAAAGCATCTGGGTGACATTACCCGATTGCTTCACGATATGGTTAATTGATAAACGAATACCCAGATCCTCTATATTTAAATCTTCATTTAGATCGATAAACTCGCTGAAAACTGCCGAGCCATCGAACGACTTAGCACGCTCCCAAGGTAATTGGTGGTCTTTCAGTGTTTTTTGAAGTGCCCGCTTAGTTAAATCCAAGCCTATACCTAAGGCAGTAAACTGTTTGTTCTTTACTAAAAAGCACAGCTCGGCTTCATAGTGGAGAGTTTCACCCTTGGTGGAGAGAAGTACATCACCGATAGCAGAATTGGGCTTGATAAAGATAACGGGTTCTTTAGGCACAGCGTTACCTAATTCTTCGGCATGAGCGACGTAATTTCGGCCAATGCAGATAATTTTCGAGGGACGTACACTAAGCGCTCCCCACTGAATACTACGCATGATGCTCGCCTTATTTTTTAGATGTATAAGTCGTTATTAAAACCCTGCCATTTTACCATTAATCCGTATTAGTGGAATCGCGTACAAAGGGTGTAATCAAAATGGCCAAATAGCTATGAAAACAACTTTATTTTATGACGGAAGCTGCCCCCTTTGCAGCAAAGAAATCCGCTGGTTGAAAAAAATGACGGCCAATCGGCTCCAGTTTGCTGACATCCATCAGCTCGACCAGCAGGAAAAAATGGATTCGTATCCAAGTCGCGAAGCTCTGCTGCGACGTCTCCATTTGCAAACGGATGATGGCCAGTGGCTTACCGGCCTGGACGCAACAGTTTACGCATGGTCTCTAACCGCCTTCGGCCTACCCTTTAAATTGTTGAGAGTTCGACCGCTCCGTTATTTGACCGACGCTATATATAACCGTTGGGCCGACAGGCGGTATCGCCAGCGTTATCAATGTGCTCCATGCACTGAGTAGTCGAGTCACTCTTGATCGAAACACCACGCAATATCATTCATTGCGATGGTCGAAGCAGGATGCCCATGCGCTGATATGCTCAAGCTGACCCCGCTAAATACCTGGATTTCGGCTCAGTAGACTCACAATTAAGCACTGTATAGCATTGTCAGTGCTTGCTTACAAATCCGTAAATAGTTATCTTTGTATGGAAATTAATCATCTATTTCAAAATGGCTCCATTGACCCCATTTAATGTATTATCTGTTGGATTTACCATTTATCAGTAGAGTCCATAGACAATAAACACTGACTGCCACCTATGATATCCAGAGCTCTATTATCTCGCTGTGTTTTTTATAAGACAGCTAACCAGTATTTCGTGAAAATCTTGCCCAATTAAAATATGTCCTTAAAATCTCCACGATTCCTCATCTCGCTGCTTTCCACCGTTCTGCTATTGATTGGTGTGGTAACTCACGCTCTGAATGATAATCTTCAGGGTAAGATCGGACAGACTGATACCGGCAGTATAAATCGGGCGACCACTCTGGAGATTGTGAAAAATCTCGATAAAAAGCACTTCGTAGACTTGCATATAGACGATGACTTGTCAGCACTCTTTCTCAGTAACTACCTCGATAAACTCGATCCCAACAAAGCGTTTTTTTACCAATCGGATATCGATGAGTTTGAAAGATACCAGTCCCGCTTGGACGACATGCTAAAAGCCGGGGACAGCAGCGCTGGATTTATAATACACGAGCGCTTTCGCCAGCGATTGGAACAGCGGCTAGAAACGATTATCAATCAACTGCGGGATCTCGACCTCGATTTTGACTTTTCCCTGGATGAGGTTATTCAGCAAGACAACGAAAACAGTCAGTGGTTAGCCGGTGAAACGGCGGCAAACGATTACTGGCGAAAACGTATCAAAGCCTACTTTTTATCGCAGAAACTCGGGGGAGAGTTACTCGAAAAATCTCACGAAAATCTCGTCAAACGCTATCAAAATCAGCTGTTTCGAATAAATAAAAATAGTGATGAAGACATCTATGAAGCTTTCATTAATGCTTTCACCGAACTCTATGATCCGCACACCAATTATCTAGCTCCGCGAACGGCAGAAAATTTTAACATCAGCATGTCGTTGTCCCTGGAAGGAATCGGTGCTGTCTTACAATCCCAAGATGAATACACCAAGGTCGTTCGCTTGATCGCGGGTGGCCCCGCCCAGAAACAGGGTGACCTACAAACAGCCGACTTGATCACTGGGATCGCTCAGGGAGATGGCGGCGATATGATCGATGTTGTCGGCTGGCGCCTGGACGAAGTGGTCTCTTTGATACGTGGTTCCAAGGGTAGCGTGGTGCGTCTCCAGGTGGATCCGGCAGATCCAACCAAGAGCGATCTCAAAACCATCCGGATCACTCGCGATAAAGTGAAGTTGGAAGATCAAGCGGCCCAAAAGGCAGTATTTACAGTTACTGTTGGCAGTGATAAAGAACCCTTCAAGGTTGGCGTAATCAATATCCCTACCTTCTACATCGATTTTAAAGCTTACCGCGAAAACGACCCCAACTATCGCAGTACTACTCGCGACGTCAAGCGCATGCTTAGAGAACTGGAATCCGAAGGTGTCGACGGCGTCATTATCGATTTGCGCAATAATGGGGGTGGATCTCTACAGGAAGCAACGACCCTGACCGACTTGTTTATCGACAAGGGCCCAGTGGTGCAAATAGGTAGGGGCAAAATGAACTCTACCACCCGGTCCCGTGAAAAGGCTTTTTATCGCGGCCCAATGGTAGTTATGATTAATCGCCTTAGCGCCTCGGCCTCAGAAATTTTCGCCGGCGCTATTCAAGACTACAGTCGCGGCTTGATCTTAGGCTCCCAGTCCTTTGGCAAGGGAACTGTTCAGAGCTTGACACCTTTGAAGTCCAAAGGTGATTTGAAAATAACAGAATCAAAATTCTATCGGGTTTCTGGAGATAGCACCCAGCACCGTGGCGTCATTCCGGACATTCAATTCCCTGAATTATTGGATACGGAGACAATTGGTGAGAGCGCTTACGATACGGCACTGGCGTGGAGCCAAACTAACCCTATATCGCATGGGGACTACCTGCCCATCGATAAATTACTGCCGCTTTTGACCGAACGACACAAACAACGCGTCCAGTGGGATCCAGATTTTATTTTCCTCAACGAGCAGAAAAAGCTTCTGCAACAGTTTGGTAATCGATCAAGTATTTCACTCAACGAACGCCGTCGCCTCGAAGAAAAGCGACAATTTGAGTTGACCACTTTAAATTTGGAAAATCAACTCCGCAAGTCCAAAGGACAGCCTGCCTTTACGGAATACGAGGCACTGAAAAAGTACAACGAGGAACAGGGCGAACGTCGAGCAGCTAGCGCTGGAACTACAGTTATCGATACTGAAGACGATGCGCTTCTGCGTGAAGCTGGTCATATCCTCATGGATTTCAATGAGATACTAACGAACGAGTCCGACAAACAAGTTGCTGGAAGCTTCTAGCGCTTTCCTTAGCTTTTATAAATAAACTGTGCATCCGAACCTGTCTAGAGCCATTCTGGCAGATTACCGCCGCTAGCTCTGTCCCCTGATTTCCCCGAATTGCAACGCCTTAACTTCCGATAAATCAGACGTTTCGCTGCTCAAGGAATTCCATCCGCTTCCACTCGAAGATCACTATGCTTTCTGTCGCCTCTTTCAATGTTAATAGCATCCGCCAACGCATACATCAGCTCAAAGCTCTAATCGATATTCATAGTCCCGACATCATCGGTTTACAAGAAACCAAAGTCTCCGATGAGGCGTTTCCAGTGGCTGAAATCCATGCTCTGGGTTATAACGTTAGTTATTACGGACAGAAGACCCATTATGGTGTCGGGCTTTTATCGAGGCAGGATTTTAATTCGGTCAAAAAAGGCTTTGACCTCAACTACGAAGAGTCTCAGAGACGTCTGATTATCGGAGAATTTATTTCTTTATCAGGAGAGAAGCTGACCGTAATCAACGGCTACTTTCCCCAGGGGGAGCATCGCGATCATCCGGTTAAATTTGTTAATAAAAGAGATTTTTACGCAAACCTGATAACTCATCTCGAAAGGAATCACACCCCGGATGATCACCTAATTGTCATGGGTGATATGAATGTTTCGCCAACAGATGACGACATCGGTATTGGCGAACACAATCGCAAGCGTTGGTTGCAGTCTGGGAAGTGTAGCTTTTTGCCGGAAGAGAGAGAGTGGTTAGACAGGTTGATGGCTTGGGGATTGGAAGATACTTTCACAATCAATCTACCCGCCAATGATCAGCGTTTCAGCTGGTTTGACTACCGCAGTCGCGGCTTCGAACGGGATCCCAAACGCGGCTTGCGCATTGACTTAATACTGGCTACGAAGCCGCTGGCAAACCGCACGATTGCTGCCGGTATTGACTACGATATCCGAGCTATGGAAAAGCCTTCGGATCACTGTCCAGTCTGGACGCAGTTTACGGATTAATTGATTGTTTGACTGGCCTCGGCCATATGAACTGCGCGTCCAATCCAGCGCCGCAAAATTGCTCTCAAATTATCGAATTCCAGAGGCGGGTCTACATAGTAGTTCATGCCACATTGCAAACAACGAGTTTCTTCACCATCTCGCTCGGAATGAGTGAGGCCGATAACGGGAATTACATATCCGTCTTTGTGCAAAGAGCCATTATGTGTCTTGATTTTTTCGACAAATGTTGCCATTTGTTTGTTCGCGAGATGATTTTCGGTAATGAAAGCGTCGAAAGCGATTTCTTTCGCCAGTTTTAATGCCTCTTCAGTACTGGTTGCCGTGCGCACTTCACATCCTAGTTTCGTCAACATAACTTCAGCGATAGTGAGGTCAATATCTTCCTTTTGTAGCAGTAGGATTTTTTTCCCATTCAGAAAATCTTCCTTGGTTTGCGAAAGTACCTCTTGATCTCCATTAATTAAGTGCTGTTTTAATCTATGCCGTAATTGTTTATAGCTGACTGGCTTAAGTAGCAAGTCGATACTAGGTATTTGCTCGCACAGCTTTTTGACGGCGGGTAATTTGCTCTGAGACTCGGTGATGAAAAGCAGCTGCGGTGTCCCGAGATCAAAAAATTTCATGGCGATTGCCCTGGCTACGTCCAGGCCTTCCAGGTTATCTACGCGAGTGTAGATAATAATAAGATCAAACTGGTTAGAGGAATCTTTAGCCTGTTTAATGGCGGCAATGGCCGCATCGCGATCATAAAAAATATCGACAATGAGGCCCCAGGTCTCGAGCGTATAGCGATATTCGTCTTCAATGGGACGTGGTGGTTGATAAATTAACAGGCGTTTACCGTTGAGTTTTGAGATGTTACGTATGTCGCCGGTCGCCGCTTTTACCAAGGGTAGCTTAACCATAAACCAGAATCTTAGCTGTCCATTTTCTAGATAGTTCGCTCCTGCATTTCCAGACATGCCGCTAGCCAGACCCCTGGAAATAGCCAAGCTCAAACCATGTTGCACACTATTGGCGTACAGGGGCTCAAAGGCATTGAGTAGTTTTTGTTCCGTGTCGGGGTCGCCAATGGGCTGATTAAGTGTGATCGAGATTTTCAACTCTGCTGCTGAGTCGCTCCCCGTGGAATAATCGACGTCCAGTAGCATCTCTCCGCCGTCCGCGTAGTCGGCAGCGCTGCTGACAATATTTTTTAGTGCCTGTGCTATGCGTTCGGAGTCACCGCGAACAGTCATGGGGAAGCCCTGCGAGAATCGAGTCAGTAATTCGATACCTTTCCCGTACACATGGTCGCTGATGACTACCAGTGTTTTCTCCAGAGTATTTCGCAAGTCAATGACTTCCTCCTTGATTGGTAATTGATTGCGTGAAATCTGCGAAAATTCTAGGATGTTTTGCAGTATTAACAACTGCTGCTGAAGTTTTTTCTCCGCTAAAGTGGCTAACTGTGACTCCTTCTCGGGTAAATTCGATAACTTCAGTAGTTGCAGGCTGCCCATGATTTCGTAGAGAGATATTTTCAACTCGGCGGCAACGTTGCTAAACAGTGTGTCTTTTTGATTGAGGCTGCTCTCGGTGGTAATTTTTTCAGCTTCCAGTGCATTCGCTCTCTGCATCAGATCATAGTTTGCCTGCAGCCGATCCCAATAGGCTTGTCCCTGTCCTTGTCCTTGCCGTTGTAATAACACTAAAAATATCAACATAACCATACCGTAGACGACGTTGATGGCCTCCAGCGACAAAATAGCTATAAGGCTGCATGGCAACAGTGTAATTGTCGTGTAGAGAGAGTAGAAACGAAGGTAGGGCGAAAAAACATGTGAGCAACTGCTGAAAAAAGTGATGGTATATAACCAAAGCAGCGGAGTTTCTCGCGTTAGACCAAGTTCAAAGGTAACCGCCGCCAGCATGGCTCCCCACCAAAGAGCGCTGAGCAATGTGACGCTAAAGAAAAGATTGCGCCAATGACTGGGGGCTCTAGCGTAAATTCTATCGAAGAAAAACAGATAGTAGGCGCGGATCGAAACCGACAATAAGATTCCAATTGCAAAAACTATAGTGAGTTGAGGTTGTTGTTCGTAGTAGTCCCCCAGTGACATGCTCAGTCCAAACACCAGAATGCTGAGTGCTAGGCCGCGTTTGGAATAGCGCGCGAGACGCGAGTCGGTATCGCGCATCACGTTACGTTGTTTGTGGACTTTTGATGTTGGGGTAAAAAAATTGAATTTCACGGGATGCTATTTATTAATCACTTCAACTAAAACGGTTTTTATAACAAAGCCCAGCAAGCCCAGGCCGAGTGCGGAGAAGAGTACTAGTGTGCCGAAGCGTCCGGCTTTGGATTGCTTGGCGAGATCCCACATGATGAAGCACATAAATAGAATGAGGCCCCCTATGCCAAGGATTAGGGCGATGCGTTCGAATTCTTCAATAGGCATTAAATTTTAGCGCTCGATATACAGACAGAGATATCATTTGGGATTTTAGCAGAGGTGTTAGAGTTTACGTGATTTTCCCGCTTTGCGGTGTTACCTCCCTCCTTGTCGAATACTTAATAAGCGTAGACTTGAGTCGATGGTATACGTTTATTATTCTTCCTGGTGTTATAAAATCACTCGATATAATCAAAAATAAATGTTCTCTGATAAAAATAGCCGCTGAACAAACCTACTTTATCCGTAGTGCTGTAGAGCGGATAGTCGAACTTTCTGTAAAGTAAGCTCGACTGCTGTCTTGAAATCAAAGAAACAAAAATAGCGATCGGTCTCGGAAATTATAAGTTTTCCCTCAAATTCAAGTGCCTGTCAAATTCTCTGCTCTTTCTCGGCTCCTTTCTTTTCATACCATTGTATTTATTCTAGGTTGCTGTCTTTAGCTGGGTAATTTGATCCCTGATGCCTGCGGCACGCTCGAACTCCAAGTCTTTTGCCGCTTCGAACATTTCCTTTTCCAGTAATTTAATCTGTTCCCACACCGGTTTTTCGGCCAAAGTATCGCTGATGCTAAAGTTAGCCTTGGATTCGGCAACGTTGCGTCTTTTGTTATTACCAACGATCCGGGCGCCCTCCATAATATCGGAAATTTTTTTCTGAATACCCTTTGGTTGGATATTGTGCTTCTCGTTAAAGCTGAGTTGTTTTTGCCGTCGCCGATCGGTTTCGTCGATGGCTCGCTGCATTGAAGCTGTGATTCTATCTGCGTATAAAATGGCTTTTCCGTTAATATGGCGAGCGGCGCGACCAATGGTTTGAATGAGTGAAGTATCCGACCGTAAAAATCCCTCCTTATCCGCATCCATAATGGTAACCAGAGAGACTTCTGGCATGTCCAGTCCTTCTCGCAATAGATTAATCCCTACGAGTACATCGAAGCTGCCCAGACGTAAGTCGCGAATAATTTCGACGCGTTCCACAGTATCGATGTCGGAGTGTAAATAGCGCACCCGAATATCGTGATCCTGTAAATACTCGGTCAAGTCTTCAGCCATGCGCTTAGTCAAAACCGTGATCAGTATGCGTTCATCAACGGCTGCTCGCTGGCGTATCTCGGACATGCAATCGTCAACCTGAGTAACCGCTGGACGAACTTCGATAATCGGATCAATCAGTCCCGTGGGTCGAATCATCTGTTCAACCACTTGTCCGGCGTGTTCGCGTTCATAGGATCCCGGTGTCGCAGAGACCAATATCATCTGTGGCGCGATATTTTCCCACTCATCGAAGCGCATGGGGCGGTTGTCCAGTGCGGAAGGTAGGCGAAAGCCATACTCCACCAGGGTTTCTTTACGAGAGCGATCGCCCCGATACATGCCGCCAATTTGTGGCACCGTCACGTGAGATTCGTCAACTATCAGCAGGGCATCCGGTGGTAAGTAATCGAATAAAGTTGGTGGCGGTTTTCCGGTGTCTCGCCCTGAAAGGTAACGGGAATAATTTTCAATGCCGTTGCAATAACCTAATTCCCTCATCATTTCGATGTCGTACTTAACTCGCTGTTCGAGTCGTTGGGCTTCGACTAATTTATTGTTATCTTTCAATTGCTTCAAACGCTCAGTGGACTCTTCTTTGATCTGCTCAATGGCATCGAGAATACGCTGACGCGGTGTTACATAGTGTGTTTTCGGATAAATGCTAAAGCGAGGTACTTTTTGCAGACTCTCGCCCGTGAGCGGATCAAACAGCGTCAGTTGATCCACTTCATTGTCAAATAATTCGATGCGCAAGGCTTCGCGATCGGAGTCTGCGGGGAAAACATCTATCACATCGCCGCGGACGCGATAGGTGGCCCTTTGAAAGGCGGCATCGTTGCGGGTGTATTGCAATTCAGCTAAACGCCTTAGAACAGTGCGTTGATCAGTTTGCTCCCCCCGCGAGAGGTGTAGCATCATTTTTAAGTAAGCATCGGGATCGCCTAGACCATAGATAGCCGATACCGTGGCGACGATAATAGTATCTTTGCGTTCCATTAAAGCTTTGGTCGCCGATAAACGCATCTGTTCAATATGATCATTGATCGAGGCGTCTTTTTCGATAAACGTATTCGAGGAGGGAACGTAAGCCTCCGGTTGGTAATAATCGTAATAAGAGACGAAGTATTCGACAGCGTTATCGGGAAAAAAAGTCTTAAACTCACCGTATAACTGTGCAGCCAAGGTTTTATTGTGCGCCATTACTATGGCCGGGCGATTAGTTTGCTCAATCACGTGAGCAATAGTGAAGGTTTTCCCCGAACCGGTGACGCCGAGTAGCGTTTGGTGAGCCAGACCGTTTCGGATTCCCTCGACCAATTGGCTAATGGCCTCGGGCTGGTCACCAGCGGGACTGAAATCACTGACCACTTTGAAGGGTTTGTTCATAGCGCTTGCTTTATATTCATTTTAATATCTATTTTTGATGTTTGTTTGTGGTGTTTATAAAGCTTGTAGTCAACGTTGAATGCAAGCGAGGTGGGCGTAAAACCTGGAGTTGATACTTGACCTAACAAAAGTAAAATCTTGGCCGTATTATAGGTTATTCAACAATAAAGATATGGACAAGTTCAGGGGCTATGGGCACCGCGTACCAGAACGCCTTCGATATCGGTAGTGCCACTGGCGCCGGAGATAATACAACTGTTTCTCGGTATGGCGGTATTTTTAGCGGCTCCGTCGGCGATCAACGCGTAGTCGTCCAAGTAGGCGAGAATTTTTGATGCGGGGAGCACAACCAGCAAATAACGCGGCAAAAAGTGGAGCAGTATCGGACTGTCTTCGCCCGAGTGAATAACGTAGGAGCCGGTTTCGGCAACACCATAGTCCGCCCAGCACAGCCCCAGTGTGTCTTCCGGCTCGATATCTGCGTCGGTCTGTAAGCCCTGCCAATGCATCAGGTTGACACTGATGCTCAGCGACCACTGGAATAGCCGTGGACGACTCGCCAGTTGAGAAAACAACTTGATCACTAAGCGGTTACTTATGGGTTCATAACGCTGCTGCCAGGACTTGGCCCTCAGGGCCCGGATCAATTTAGGTAAGGGAATATTGACTGGGCAGACTTCCTGACAGCGGCGCATTCAGCGTGCAGGCATGGGTTTGTTGGTTGCTTTTCTCGAGTCCATCAATGTGAGGCGTTAGTACCGAGCCCATGGGCCTCGGATAGGTCGAACCGTAAGCGTGACCGCCTATATGTTTATACACCACGCAATGGCTCATGCAGGTGCCACAGCGGATACAGTGCAACATTTCACGCATATCACCCATCAGCATCTTGGTTCGGCCTTTGTCTCCCAGGACGATAGGAGACGCCTCTGGTCCATCGGCGTCGCCGGGTCGCGTGGGCCCGTTGTGAAAAGTAGTGTATTGGGTAATTTCGCCCCCCGTTGCCGAACGGGTTAACAGGCGCAGCAGGGGAATGGCGTGGGCCATAGAAGGGACCAGCTTTGCGATACCCGCTGTCACAATATGAACCTTTGGCGGTGTTGTGGTTAATTCGGCATTGCCCTCATTGGTTACCGTACAGGTTGAACCACTGTCGGCAAACAAGAAGTTGGCACCGCTGATGCCGATATCAGCACTGAGAAATTTTGTCCGCAATTCTTTTCTTGCGCTCTGTACCAGCGCCTCAATTTGATCGGAAATGACGGGTTCGCGATGGTGGTCGCGTAAAGAGTTGGACGATCTCCTCGCGACTCTTGTGCATGGCGGCCCAGACGATGTGAGAGGGCGGATCCCCAGCCAGTTGAATAATGTGCTCGGCTAAATCGGTTTCTGTGCGCTCGAAGCCCGCTGCGTCCAACCCGTAGGACAGGCCAATTTCTTCACCGAGCATAGACTTGCTGCGATTTATAGACTTGGCTTGGTACTGGTGGCAGAGTTCAATGACAATTTCTGTTGCCTTTTGTCCGCTACTTGCCCAGTGAAGGTCGCATGGTGCTTGCCAGGCAGGTGATGAAGAAACCAATATTTCTGCTCGATCTTGTGTCTCGATTCATAATCTACCTCGGACAGTTTGGTAAAAATTATAGGGACATTATAGGCCAAGCCATAATTTTTTCTTTTCTCATGAGAAACGGCGGTTCGCTCATAGCTGAGCTGTAAGTGCATGAACAGCAAATGTAGGTGTAGTAAATCTTTTCCCCAACAAAGCCTAATTTTTTCAATCTTACGCCCGATATTTGAACTCCTTGCTATTCGTGTTTGGGTTTACCTGAGTGAACTGTCCAGCAGACTGGCTCACATTCGTATTCAGTCGGTACTTTTCAGTAATGGCCCTAAATCGTAAAGCCAGACTGTCATTGATGACAGTGATTGATAGGTAACACGGGTGCAGTAATACCGCGAATAATAAGTTTGGCTCGCTGGTATGATAGTATCATCGGTGATTTGGCCGCATTAGCTGCCTTAGTTGCCATAATCAATATGGTGTAACTACGGGTAGTGTAGGGAGTTTTTCGTTAGCACCTAAAAAATGTGAAAACTTTAAAAAATGGTTTACGACAAACGTAGTCACACGGAAAAATATTCCGCTGTGTTTCAAGTTTGCCCATATGGCGAGCCTTATTGTGCGGGGTGGGTAATCACTTGAAGGTTGTGCTTTTACTTGGACCAGGCGGAAATAGATCTCTTTTTAAATATTTTCTTGCTGGTTTTATTTCACCACTATCAGCCCTATCAAAAATTGTCTATTTGATTTCTCTCGCCTTCCTGAGACTATATGCGTTTTTAATAAATGGTTAATGAATAATGTTGGATTTTCTGGCGTTGGAGATAAAGCCGCAGTTGAAAGATTTTTTATTTCAATCGATAATGCGGGTCGAAATAAGCTTAAAAACGCCTCTAAAACATAGTCAGCTTAGAGAAACCTATAAAAACTTATGGTGTTTCCAGTAAATATATTTAGTCTAGTAAAGATTGATTTTTTAACCAAAATCTCGCACAAAAGTTACGTAGGTGTTTTAAAGAGATTAATGTCGTGAGCTTTTCTGACGGGTATTTTGTAGCCCAATCAAAACCTACGAAAGGTGCAAGTATCATGCGGGAAGCTGTAGGCGCGCAACAAATTATCCGAGTTGATTTTCCGGGCCGCACTCACTTTTAGACTATTGCTTTTCGAGCAAGCGTACCTGTATAAAAATCATCAGCGCAAAGTTAATACAGGGCCATCTATAAAACTAGATGGTTCTGGAGTCGACCTCGAAGTTAATGGCTATTTGAGATAGCGTAAGACTCTAATCCCGCATCGGATGTATCCATCTTTTGAGTGCGTTATATACGCTATAGAGCGATTTGATCAGGCCATTTGATTTGATTTTAAAGCGAATAGTATCAGAGCCAAACGATACGACATAAGCGGCATTGAGATCTCGCGTCGAGCTTGTAGCTCGCGCAAAAACTTATCGTTGATGGCGTTTAGGTTGTCACTGGAGTGCTCAATATCATAGTAATCCTTGAGATGTTCTCTGGTGCTTTAGATGACCGTGAGGTTGTCCTCCCCCATTAATCCTCATGCTTTACAACTCAAAGTCAACCGGATACCCCACTGTTTTGCAAATTGCTGATGTAAAACGCTTAGTTATAACGTCGGCGAAATATCGATGGTTTTAGTGTTTGAAAAGCACTCGATTTGATCCAAGAAACATCGATGAAAATAATAAATGACTTGACCAAGTGGAGAACTGTATTTATATATGCCCTCCCTAGTTGCTGTCGCAGCGTGAAATTATCGGCCAAATTTTATCCAGTGACTGGATCATTTTTTAAACTTAGAGAGCGAGAATGGCAAAATCTTTGGTAATTGTGGAATCCCCCGCAAAAGCAAAAACTATCAATAAATATCTGGGTGCAGACTTTATTGTCAAGTCTAGCGTGGGGCACATTCGCGATCTCCCAACGAGTGGCAGCAAAAAAACGGCAGTGGATCCTAAGCAGCGCGCTCTTCAGGCGGCCCTTACCCGTAAAATGTCACCCGAGGAAAAAGAGACTTATAGGGCGAAAAAATCCAAACAACAGCTCGTTGCTCGGATGGGCGTCAATCCCGATAAAAACTGGGAAGCCCACTATGAAATTTTGCCCGGTAAAGAAAAAGTGGTGGACGAGCTACAGCAGTTGGCTGAGAGCGCCGATATTATTTATCTGGCCACGGATCTCGATCGAGAGGGGGAGGCCATCGCCTGGCACTTGCAACAAGCTATCGGTGGCGATCGACAGCGCTATCGCCGGGTAGTCTTTAATGAGATTACCAAGTCCGCCATTCACAAAGCCTTCGAATCTCCGGGTCCAATCAATCAAAATCGTGTGAACGCGCAACAGGCGCGACGTTTTCTGGATCGCGTGGTGGGGTATATGCTGTCGCCACTGCTGTGGGAAAAAATTGCCCGCGGACTTTCGGCAGGTCGCGTGCAATCCGTCGCCGTGCGCTTAATTGTTGAGCGAGAGCGCGAAATCCGCGCTTTTATTCCCGAAGAATATTGGGATATTGACGCGCTGTTGAAGTCTGCTTCCGATGAATCTGTCAATTTCCAAGTCAAGAAGCATCAAGATAAGAATTTTCGACCGGATAATCGCGATGCGGCCATGGAAGCGGTCAAAGCGCTGGAGAAGGCGAATTATCAAGTCACTAAGCGCGATGATAAACCCACTACTTCCAGACCCAGTGCGCCATTTATTACTTCGACATTGCAACAAGCGGCCAGCACCCGACTGGGTTTTGGCGTAAAGAAAACCATGACAATGGCTCAGCGTCTTTACGAGGCGGGTTACATCACTTACATGCGTACCGATTCGACTAATCTTAGCAAGGAGGCCGTAGAGGTTTGTCGCGATTACATTCTGGAAAATTACGGCAAATCCTATGTGCCGAAGCAGTCCGCTCGCTATAGCAGCAAGGAAGGTGCTCAGGAAGCTCACGAAGCTATACGTCCTTCTAACGTCACTTTGCAGCCAACACAACTCAGTGGCATGGAGCGCGATTCAGAGCGGCTTTATGCCTTAATTTGGCAGCAATTTGTCGCTTGTCAGATGACGCCTGCTGAATTTACCAGTTCCTCTGTTGTCGTCGAAGCCGGCAATTATGAGTTGCGCGCCCGCGGCCGGGTGATTCGCTTCGATGGCTACCTGAAAGTCCAGTCTCTTGTTGGTAAAAAAGACGAGGATGTCATTTTGCCAGACCTATCGGTAGGTGATCGTCTAAGACTGTCCAAATTGGATCCAAAGCAGCACTTTACCAAGCCGACGGCGCGTTACACGGAAGCTAGTTTAGTCAAAGAGCTGGAGAAGCGGGGCATCGGTCGTCCCTCTACCTATGCTTCTATTATTTCAACTATCCAGGATCGCGGTTATGCCCATGTGGACAGCCGTCGATTTTATGCGGAGAAGATTGGGGATATCGTCACTGATCGCCTGGTTGAAAACTTCTCCGATTTATTGGATTACAGTTTTACCGCAAAGATGGAAGAGCGCCTGGATGATATTGCCGAAGGTCGTCTAGGTTGGCAGGATTTACTCGATGAGTTTTACCAAGAATTTGTCGACAAACTTAATCGCGCGAAGGCAGAGCAGGGCGGGTTGCGCAGTAACCCCCCCCTTGAAACCAACATCACTTGTGAAAATTGTGGCCGGTCTATGCAGATTCGAACCGGTAGCACCGGTGTATTCTTAGGCTGTTCTGGCTATGCTTTGCCCCCCAAGGAACGCTGCAAGCACACTATGAATCTGACTTCTGGCGATGAGGTGGTCAGTGCTGATGTCGAGGATGCAGAAGAAGCGGAAGTGCATTTGTTACGCAACAAGCGTCGCTGCGCTATTTGCAACACGGCTATGGACAACTATCTTTTAGATGAAACCAGGAAGCTGCACATCTGTGGCAATAATCCCGACTGTCCCGGCTATGAAGTTGAAACCGGCCACTTCAAGGTAAAAGGCTATGATGGGCCTGTGATCGAGTGTGATAAATGTGGCCATGAGATGCAACTCAAGACGGGTCGCTTTGGTAAATATTTCGGTTGTACGGGTGAAGATTGCAAAAATACGCGTAAGTTATTGCGCAGCGGCGAAGCAGCCCCTCCGAAAATGGATCCGGTACCAATGCCTGAATTGGCCTGTAAAACAGTGGATGATACTTACGTACTGCGAGATGGGGCGAGTGGCATGTTTTTGGCGGCCAGTAAATTCCCCAAAAATCGTGAAACCCGTGCGCCCTTAGTGGCTGAATTATTGCCTCACGCGGAAGAGATAGACCCCAAATATACCTATTTATTTAAAGCGCCCCTTGCCGATGATGACGGTATCCCGACGATTGTGCGCTACAGCCGCAAAACTAAAGAACTCTATGTTCAGTCGGAGGAAGATGGAAAGGCGACTGGTTGGAAAGCTTTCTTTGATGGGGGAAAGTGGACGGTAATGGATAAACCTAAGAAAGCAGCGAGTAAAGCTAAGAAAAAGCCGACAAAGCGCGCTGCCAGTAAGACGAAGGCTAAAAAAGTCAGCTGAGCTAATTGAATGAGTCGACCTGCCATTCGAACCCAGGATCATGCCGAGCAAGTAAACCGACACTTGGTATCGGTCAGTTACCTTTTAACAATTGCCGAGGAGTTATCGTCTGGATCAAAACCTTGGCAACAGCGAGCGCTCTCTGAGTCTGCGTTACTTCAGCTCTACTTAGCCTTGCAGACCTATTTAAACGAAATTACCAGTTGCTATTCGACGCACTATTTACCGGTTGAACAAACCAATCTCGCCGAATTTCTTGAAAAAATTCCAGATAATCTTCGAGGCGTCGCGGAAATTGGGGAGTTACAGCAGTCGCTCTTGTCTTCAGGACAACCCTGGCAAACTTTATGCGATCTACCAATGTGGCTTGCCAATACAGAAAAACAAAGAGAAATTCTTGGCAACACCTCGACAGCAACGAGCCAAGATCCCCAAAAAAGTAGTGTGAAAGTTGAGTTTATTGAGCTTAAAGCACAGGAGGAAGGAGAAGGATTTCTGAGTCCAAAGGCCATTCGCCTAATGGTTAATACCTTGATTAAACTGGTTGAGCAACAAAGAAATAATCAGGCGGAATTCTAAGAACTCAATCGCCCCGGCCATAGTAATAATTTTAGCCTGTCAATTTGTCGATAAAACACTTTCCCGCTGATACACTTTTCGCGTAATAAGTTCCAGTGATTAGTAGATGCCGCTATCGCAAGCGGGCAGCGAACTCATAGGGTTTTTGAGGTGACTAGAGAGTCTACAGCTGATGTACCGCGATCCCGTAACTGTCACCGACCGCCGCCGCTTTCTCCATATCGCTTAAATCATCTCGAGACAAGCGTTGATGATCGCTAATCACTGTGTGACTGCTTCCACTTTTCAGCGCTTCCCAAATCAACCAACGGGGGTCTGTCTCCTTCTGCAAACGAATTACAAGTAAGGCGTTAACATTGGCTCCCAGCCGGATCAGGTCTTCTCTACACGGTTTGTACTGGGTAATCCAGGTGGTCCAACGTTCACAGCTGGAGTGGCTCAACGAGGCGACCAGTGGTAATACGATGCGAGAACTCTGATGTTTGAAGGGAACCATGACTTCAGTAATTCTTTGTTGCTTTTGAGCAGTGTCGGTGTGTTGAGGATACAAGGGATAGTTTGCGGGAGCTGCTTTCATAGTATTTTCTTTATTTTTTAAAACGTTGTATTGTGATTTATTGTCGACGAATTATGCCAACGCTGAGCCCCTCGATCGTAAAATCCTGATGGCTTAGATCGATCTCAATGGGTGCATAGTCCGCGTTTTCGGCTATCAGCTTGACTACCGAACTGCCCTTTTGATGTTGCAGACGTTTGACGGTAACTTCTTCTCCGATGCGCGCGACGATAATTTCTCCATTACTCGCTTGATCCGTGCGATGAACAGCCAGTAGATCGCCATCAAAAATTCCCGCGTCGATCATACTGTCGCCGTGAACACGTAAAAGATAGTCTGCTTCAGGTGAGAAAAATTCGGACTTGATGGAACAATAGTCTTCTATATGCTCTTGGGCGAGGATGGGGCTACCTGCAGCCACACGGCCAATGATGGGAATCCCGGGATTTTCTGTCTCAGAGAGACGTATACCGCGAGACGCGTTCGGAATCATTTCAATATAGCCTTTGCGCGCCAGAGCACGCAGGTGCTCCTCTGCTGCATTGGCTGAACGGAAGCCCAGTTCCTTGGCGATATCTGCTCGCGTCGGCGGATAACCTGTATTTTCCATATGATCTTTGATCAGTTGTAAAACTTGCGCTTGTCGAGCAGTCAACTTGAGCATGGCCTGACCTCAGTGAATTCTGGTTTTTATCGGGGTAGATATCGTTGATATAGATAGCTGTGCATTTATACAGCTACTGTGTATTTATACAGTAACTGTATAAGGTTGGCAAGTGCCTCCACTGCCGATGATAAAACTATTGGGCTGCAGGTAAGCTACCCGCCAGATGGCATCTGCTGCGACAACCTAGGAAGTCGTTCCTCTGATCGAATCAATTCCCCAGTTTTTAGCACTTTGCGCGAGCTTGCCGATCTGCTATCTCAGGTCTCCATGAGCCGCTTTATCCAATATGTCCTTGTGAAAAGTTAACGATGAGCGCTCGCCTACTATGAATGCGTATAATTCTCTGATTTTTATGGGCGTCCGGACGTGTTATCACCATAGAACTTACTAGCTTGACTGATAATTTCGTCTCTACCGGTGCAAAGTCTTCATTTATTAATCAGTAAATTACTTGAGGTATCGCGATGGCTATTGGTCAGCTGATGTTAGATCTGGAAGGCCAGACACTAACCGTAGAAGAGGTGGAAGTTCTGAAGCATCCACAAGTGGGGGGTGTGATTTATTTTTCTCGTAATTACGAATCCCCCGAACAAATAAGTGCACTGAGCGAGTCCATCCGTCGCGTACGCCCAGAATTATTGATTGCTGTGGATCAAGAAGGTGGTCGAGTACAAAGATTTTGTAAAGGCTTTACTCGCATACCAGCCATGCAGAATTTTTTGCCTTTATTTCGAAAAGATCCCCAGGATGCCATCTATTGGCTAAAAAATACGGGTTGGCTGATGGCTTCTGAACTATTGGCAACCGGCGTCGATTTGAGTTTTGCTCCAGTGCTGGATACCGACGATCAATATTGCAGCGTCATCGCGGATCGCTCTTTTTCGAGTGTTCCCGCGGAAGTCTCAGTTCTGGCTGGCGCTTTTATCGATGGCATGCACGAGGCGGGGATGGCGGCCACTGGCAAACATTTTCCCGGTCACGGTTCCGTGAGTGGCGACAGTCATTTACAGCTACCAGAAGACCACCGCAGCTTGCCGGAAATTTCCGCGCACGATATGTTACCTTTTGTTGAATTGGGCCCTCGGCTTGATGCTATCATGCCGGCGCATATATCATTCCCCTCGGTAGATGATAAATACCCGGTTGGCTTTTCTACTTATTGGCTGAAAACTGTTCTGCGCAAACATCTACGATTCCCCGGCGCTATTTTTAGCGATGATCTCTCCATGGCGGGAGCAGCAATCATCGGCAATTATGCCGAGCGATCCAAAAGAGCATTAGTCGCCGGTTGTGACATGATTTTGGTTTGCAATCATCGCCAGGGAGCATTGCAGGCGCTAGCTGCGCTGCCTATGTCTCCAAACGTTCAATCGAGCGAGCGTTTACAAAAAATGAAATCGAGAAAAAAAATATCGCTTCGCCAACTGCAAGCTTCCGAGCGTTGGTTTACGACCAGACAGTTTTTAGAGTGTATGACATCAAATTGAGGTCTTTATGAGCGACGTATATCCATTTCTAATGGAACTGTTAAATAACCCTTATGCTTGGTTGTTTTACGTTTTTTTAATTGTTTTCCTCACGCTGCTAGCCGCCTATTGCCTGCGTATTATCTTGGATCGTTTGCATGCAAAAACCGAAACGACCAAGACCATGTTCGACGATTCCCTGATCCATGCACTGCAAGCGCCCGCTTATTGGTTAGTGTGGCTAATGGGCATCAGTTTTGCCGCCGATATTCTCTCGAAAAATTCACAGGCAGATATACATTCAATTACTGCCAGTGTACGTGCGGTTGGCTTGGTGATTTTAATTGGCTGGTTCTTGATCCGCTTGATCAAAGCTTTTGAACAAAAAGCCACCGATCCCAAAGTTCGAAGCGAGCCCCTAGACAAAACAACCGCTTTCGCGATTGGCAAGTTATTGCGCGCCACCGTTATTATTACGGCAGCGTTAATCGTGATGCAAGAACTCGGCTACAGCGTCTCTGGAATCCTGGCTTTCGGCGGCATTGGTGGCTTAGCAGTTGGTTTGGCAGCCAAGGATATGTTGGCGAATTTCTTTGGTGGGTTGACAATTTATCTGGACAAGCCATTTAAAGTGGGCGATTGGATCCGATCGCCAGATAAAGAAATTGAAGGGGTTGTAGAGGATATCGGCTGGCGCATTACTCGGATAAGGACTTTCGATAAGCGACCGTTATATGTTCAAAATTCAATATTTACTCAAGTTTCCTTGGAAAACCCCTCGAGAATGTTGAATCGGCGTATCTATGAAACGATTGGAATTCGCTACGACGATGCACCAAAAATGGGCAAGATCGTTCAGGAAGTAAAGCAAATGCTATTGGAACATCCCGACCTGGATGTCGAGCAGATCTTAATGGTCAACTTTAATACTTTTGCTGCATCATCCTTGGACTTTTTTATCTATACCTTAACCAAAACTACGGTGTGGACAGAGTATCACCAGATTAAGCAAGAGATCCTATTGAGTGTATTCGATATTATCGAACGCAACGGAGCCGAGTGCGCTTTCCCCACATCGACTTTACATATTGCTAGTGCCAAACTCGATCCAGCACAATTCAATACAGAAAATGGCACTTAATATAAAAGACCCGAAAAAAGCCTTATAGGTTTTCGTTATTGCCAAGTTCTAGTTGCATCGCTGAACAAGCCTAGAAATATTCTGTCGACTTGGTTATGAAAGGGTCCTTCCGACTGTTTGGTAGTCGACCACTAAAATACAGTGGTTTTAGCGGGTGAATTATTGCTGGTGTACTTCAAGACTTAGAAAACCTTCCTCAAGCTATCTTACAAAAACCTGGATCGATAAGGTCACGGTAAATCATTTAATTCGGCACCTTCTTTATCGGGTACCATCAAGTCTTCTTTAGAAATATTCATTAATAGTAAGGTGTTCGCGGCAACATAAATAGACGAGTAGGTGCCGATAAAAATACCGACGATGAGTGCGATTGAAAAAGTGCGAATCAGCTCGCCACCGACGATCAAGAGCGCCACAAGCACCAGTAGAGTCGTTAATGAAGTGACTAAGGTGCGACCTAATGTTTGCGTTAGTGATTCATTAATAATGTCCATGGGAGAGCTCTTTCGAACCCTGCGAAAGTTTTCACGGATGCGGTCAGAGACAACAATAGTATCGTTCAAAGAATAACCGATTACCGCCAATATCGCGGCTAGGACAGTTGGATCGAAGTCCAGTTTGAAAACCGAAAAAAATCCCAAGACGATAACAACGTCGTGAATCAACGCTGCCACGGCTCCCACCGAAAATTTGAACTGAAAACGCAGCGCCACATATATCATGACTACCGCCAGGGCAATCAGCAGACCGATACCACCCTGATCGCGCAACTCGTTACCAACTTGTGGGCCGACAAACTCTGTGCGTTTGATTAACAAGGTGTCACCAGTTGCAGATTCAAGCGTCTGCAGCAGTAGCCGCTCGGTGATTATCTGAACGTCGTCTTTAGTCAAAAACTCAAAGCTATTCTCCACTGCGGAAAACTGTTGATAGCTTTCCAGACTCATGGCGCTCAAAATAGCATCGATTTTTTGGGCAATGTTGCGGTCGCTGTTTTGCAACGTTATCAGCGTCCCACCTTCTGGCAATCTTTCTTCCTCATTCGCTGGAATGGGATCGATGCGCACATTTTCTACGCTAAAGTCAGAGAGGCTAGATAAGTTCTTGGCAAGTAGGGCGAGAACTATATCTTCACGTTTCTCCTGGGTAGTGATCTTGATGTCCTTGTCTGAGCCGAAATAGACCACAGTTGCATCGCTTATTCCGGATTTATTGAGAGTTTCCCGCACCAGGGATAAGTTGACTGGCTTCTTGAACTGTACTTCAATCTGTAAACCCCCGGTGAATTCCAGTCCGAACTGCAAACCGTTGATAGCAAGAGAAACTAGCGAACCCAGCATCAGAAAAATGGAAAATGACAACGCGATAAAGCGCCGTCCCATAAAATTGATCACTTTATTCGGATTCTTTTCGGTCATTTTTTTCTTTGACTCACCCATCGAAAAATCTCTTGATTATGGTTCTATATATACAGTTTTTTAACGTTGCGCCCGCCGTATATCAGGTTGATTAAAGAGCGGGTACCTAAAATAGCGGTAAACATGGAGGTTATGATGCCAATCGCTAGCGTGACCGCAAAACCTTTAACGGGACCGGTGCCAATACCATAGAGAATAATAGCGACGAGTAAGGTAGTCAGGTTTGCGTCGAGAATGGTGGTAAAGGCGCGTTCAAAGCCCGCATTGATGGCGGATTGCGGCGGGAAACCGTTCTTCAATTCTTCCTTTATCCGCGAAAAAATTAGTACATTGGCATCTACTGCCATGCCCATAGTCAGCACAATCCCGGCGATACCAGGTAAAGTTAGCGTCGCACCGAGCAGCGACATGATCGCCACCAGTAAAACCAGATTGATTGACAGGGCGATGTTCGCCGCAAGGCCAAATAGTTTGTAATAGACGAGCATAAAGATCAGTACTAAAGCTAGGCCGACTTGCACTGACTTCACCCCTTGGGCAATGTTTTCTTTACCGAGCGAGGGCCCAATGGTGCTTTCTTGCACAAACTTCATCGGTGCTGCCAAAGCGCCAGATCTCAATAACAAGGCCAGCTCCGAGGCTTCGGCGGTGCTGTCCAGACCGGTAATTCGAAAGTTGGCGTTCAAAGGACTCTGAACGGTCGCCAGACTGATAATATTTTTTTCTACGATTTGCTCCGGTTCATCCAGGAGATTACCCTGATCGTCCTGAGTTTTGGTCTTGTATTCGATAAACAATACCCCTAATGCCCGCCCCACATTATTCACTGTGTTGCGAAACATAGCAGTGCCTCCTTCGCTGTTCAGGGTTATGTTGACTTGGGGCTGATTGGTTTCGGTGTCAAAGCTGGCCTGAGCGCGGGTGACGCTGTCACCGCTGATGACCACCCGGCGTTCCAGGTCGGCCGATAAAGCTCGGGCGTTGTTGCGAAAAGCAAATGATTCTTTACTCGACAGAGGAGCACTGGGTGCTGCTTCGAGGCGAAACTCCAAGTTAGCGGTTTTGCCGATAATGCGTTTGGCTTCAGCGGTATCTTGTACGCCAGGTAGCTCCACCACAATGCGGTTGCGCCCCTGCTTCTGAACAATAGGCTCAGATACCCCAAGTTCATTGACCCGATTGCGTAAGGTGGTTAGGTTTTGGTTAACCGCGTAATCCTCAATATCGCTGATGGCCTGTTCCTGCATTGTGCCGTTCAACAGGAATTCGCCGTCGTTATTGCTGGATACAAACACAAATTGCGGATATTCGCGACGCAGTAATGCTGCCGCGCGGTTTCGCGTTGTTTCATCGGTAAATCGGGCGACCAGACGATAAGTCTGTTCGTCTATCCGTTGTTCGGAATCAAATGAACGATAGCGCAGACGCTCTTCGCGAAGCAGACTCTTGGCGAGCGCTTCGGTGGAGCTGAGCCGATCGGATACGACTCGTTGAGTATCGACTTCCATCAGGAAGTGGACGCCTCCAGACAAGTCCAACCCCAACTTCATGGGCCGCCCCCCTATATTTGCCAGCCAGTCTGGCGTAGTGGATGCCAGATTTAAGGCCACTACGTAGTTATCGCCTAGCGCTCTTTTAACGAGTTCTTTGGCCGATAGTTGGTCGTCCTGATCCCTTAGTCGAATCAGAGCGCTTTTGGGGCTATAGCTCGGCCCAAAGTATCTTATATTTTGCTGATCTAAGGCCTGGGTGGCGCGGTCGAGCGTGCGCTGTGTGAGTTCCAGAGAGCTGGAAGCACCGGAAATCTGAATCGCCGGGTCGGGTGGATACAGATTTGCCATCGAGTACAAAAAGCCCAGTGCGACAACGCCGATAACCAGGAGATATTTCCAGAGCGGGTAGCGGTTTAACATAGACAAGATAACCAGTAGTGTTGGCCGAGATCGAGTGAGTCAGTTGTGATCTCAGTAAAGTAATAGGTGGCGGGATTATACCGGGTTGCGGCGGCGATGGTTGAAGCTTCGTTATTCACTTTTGAATACTGGGTTTATCCTTACCCTGTTTCGCGTAAAAACCATCGACATAGCTCTCCAGGCGCCGTTCGGCAATCGCCGATCTTAGATCTGACATCAACATCTGATAATAGTGCAAATTGTGTATGGTATTTAATTGCGCTCCCAGCATTTCGCCGCACTTGTCCAGATGATGCAGATAGCTGCGGCTAAAATTGTTGCAGCTGTAGCAATTGCAGTGAGTATCTAAAGGGCCAGTATCGTAACGATGTTTGGCGTTGCGTATCCGGATAACGCCTTCGTGGGTGAATAAATGGCCATTGCGGGCATTGCGTGTAGGCAATACACAGTCGAACATATCGATGCCGCGACGCACCGCTTCGACAATGTCTTCCGGTTTTCCTACCCCCATCAAATAGCGCGGTTTATCCGCTGGCAGCCGATAGGCGATGTGGTCGAGCGTGCGAATCATGTCCTCTTTAGGCTCACCCACCGATAATCCGCCGATAGCGTAGCCATCAAATTCCATCGCTTGCAAGCCGGTCAGTGACTGCTCCCGCAAGACTTCAAACATACCGCCTTGAACGATGCCAAATAATGCCGCTGGGCTGTTCCCGTGCGCGCGATGACTGCGCTCGGCCCAACGCAGCGACAGTTCCATCGACGCGCCAGCTTGCTCTTCAGTAGCGGGGTAGGGCGTGCATTCATCAAAAATCATAACGATATCCGATCCAAGTTTATGCTGGATCTGAATCGATTCCTCCGGTCCCATAAAAACCGGACTACCATCTACCGGCGACTGAAAATCTACGCCGTTTTCTGTGATCTTGCGTAGCTTATCCAGACTAAACACCTGGAAGCCGCCAGAGTCTGTCAATATCGGTCCCGGCCATTGCATGAAATCGTGTAGATCACCGTGTGCCTGAATAACATCGGTCCCGGGGCGCAGCATTAAATGAAAGGTATTGCCAAGTACAATTTGCGCACCCGTCATCAGGACATCTTTTGGAGTCATCCCCTTTACCGTACCGTAAGTACCCACTGGCATGAAGGCCGGAGTTTCCACGACGCCGCGAGGAAACCGCAGTCGACCGCGGCGAGCTTTACCATCGCAGTAGTCGGTCTCGAATTGCATTTGGCATTGACGCATCACGAGCCTTGTCTAGACGAAATAATTTCTTCAGGCGCACGGGGGTTGCGTGTAATAAACATAGCATCTCCATAGCTAAAAAACCGGTAGCGTTCGGCGATAGCTTGGCGATACGCAGCCATGGTGTGGCGATAGCCTGCGAAGGCACTAACCAACATTAGCAGTGTAGACTGCGGCAGATGAAAATTCGTAATCAGGGCGTCGACGCCCCTGTATTCATAGCCAGGGTAAATAAAGATAGAGGTCTCGCCTTCATAAGGGTTTACTTCTCCAGTAGTTGTTTGCATGGCCGCGGTTTCCAGAGCGCGAACACTGGTGGTTCCAACGGCAACGACTCGACCATTGAGCGCATGAGTTTGCTTAATTTTTTTGCAAACTTCCCGGCTCAGAGACATCCATTCCGAATGCATAGCATGCTCTTCGATATTATCGGTTCTCACCGGCTGAAAAGTGCCAGATCCTACGTGTAGAGTGACAAAAGCTGTTTCTATCTTTTTGGCGGCGAGTGCATTGAGCAGCGAATCATCAAAGTGTAAACCCGCTGTTGGCGCTGCTACGGCACCGCTCTCGGTACCGTAGATGGTTTGGTAGCGAGTTTGATCAGTTACATCGTCTTTGCGTTTAATGTAGGGAGGTAAAGGAATATGGCCAATGGCTTCCAGTAGCTTCAGTACAGGCTGTCCGAAGTTCAGTCGGAAAAGAGCATTTTCGCGCCCAACTATCCGTACTCTGTTACCGTTTTCTAGGACGATATCGCTGCCTATTTTTGGGGATTTACTCGAACGCAAATGAGCGATGGCTTCACCGTTATTACAGATACGCTCCACCAGGATTTCCAGGTGCCCTCCCGTAAGTTTATGGGCGTAGAGGCGAGCCGGAATCACTTTGGTATTATTGAATATCAACAGATCATTGGGCTGCAGATTGCTCAGAATATCGGTAAAATATTGATGGCGGCACTCTCCGGTTGGCCCGTCGAGGCACAACAGACGGCTACCCGAACGTTTTTCAGAAGGGTAATGAGCGATCAGTGACTCTGGCAAGTCGTAGGCGAAGTCTTGAATTTGCATCGCTATAGGCTATATAAAAACAGAAGTAAAACCGGGAGTATAAATTAAAGGGCGAGAAGGCTAACCCAAATTGGCTTAAAAGGCTAATAGTGTCTCAATCAGTGCCTTTGTATTATTCTTAAACGGAAATTTTTCAGCCTGCAGGTGCCTGCAAAAGCTTTTGCAGCTTCTACTACATGGATATCCACATTCATATAACTACATCTCAATAACTTCAGCTCATCTGATATCAAGACAAAATCTCGCATTTACAATATCAGTCAGAAATAAAGAATGGCTTAAGATGTCAAATACGCGGTAAGTACCTTTTGTAAGCGCTGAATTACCTGCATCAGCAGGGTGGGGGGTGCGGATTAAGGCGCAGGGTCCGATGAGCTGCGACCTTTCTCTTCCGAAGATTTTAAATCTCAGGATATTCTCCACAAGCCCGTGGTTAGCAATATCGCCAGCGAGAATCATTGGCAAGCCCCAGAGGTTTTTTGCATGATCAATAGCCTGTGGTAACATACTTATCGATCGAATGATCAAACGATAAATAAAAATGTTTTTTCTCACATCTAATTAAAAGTACATAAATATGAGTTTAAATCTTGTCCCCGCCGGTCGAAATGTTCCCGATGAAATCAACGTTATTGTCGAAATCCCTCTCAATGGGGAACCCATTAAGTACGAGGTCGATAAGGATACTGGCGCCTTATTTGTGGATCGTATCCTCGGCACTTCGATGCACTACCCCTGCAATTACGGTTACGTCAATAAAACCCTGTGTGGCGACGGTGATCCTGCCGATGTGTTAGTGCTCACCCATTTTGGTTTAACCCCAGGCTCAGTGATTCGCTGTCGTCCTATTGGCTTATTGCGTATGACGGATGAGTCGGGTGAGGATGCCAAGATCCTGGCTGTACCTATTGAGAAAATCAGTCAAATGCGAAAAGACACCAAATCTCTGGATGATATTCCCGAATTGCTGCTTCAACGTATTGTGCACTTCTTTCAGCACTACAAAGATTTGGAAGAGGGCAAATGGGTGAAAATAGATGGCTGGGAAGGAGTTGACGCTGCCAAGAAAGAAATCACTGACGCAGTGGATCGCTACAACAAATCCAAGTAGCGGTGACTTTTTTCGCAAAACAAAACGTAACGTGTTTCCTTGCGGCTTCAGTTCAATTTTGTGTGGATTGTTGCGATTAAATAACTCAAGCCTATTGCCATCTGGGCAGTAGGCTTGAGTTGAAAATCGCTACGGATAACAAACCCAGAGAAAGTGGGGCGACTGATGGGTCTTGAACCCACGACCACCGGAATCACAATCCGGGGCTCTACCAACTGAGCTACAGCCGCCAACGAGAGTTAAATTGTGAAAGTAAAAAATTAGCTAATTAAAAATTTTACTTGTAAGAAATAAGTCATCAAGTTACTGGCGCGCTCGGCAGGATTCGAACCTGCGACCCACGGCTTAGAAGGCCGTTGCTCTATCCAGCTGAGCTACGAGCGCAAAACTGGTTTACTCATAACTTTAACTTGAACTTGAATAAGTGGTCGGAGTGGAGGGACTCGAACCCCCGACCCTCTGGTCCCAAACCAGATGCGCTACCAGGCTGCGCTACACTCCGAAATTGCTGAGAAGTAATAGTGACGTAAGTCGACCTCACCGCAAGAGGTGCGAATAATACCATGGACGCTATGCCAGTCAACGATAAATCGTTACTAGTGCTGATGCTCCATGGTCATCACGTGGTCTGTGACCGAAATAATTCGGAGCGAAAGGTAGATAATTATAAAGAAGCGAAGTGATCGCAGCGTTGAACAAGACGGCAACTCTATATCGATAATCGAGGGCGAGATTCAGTAATCGAAACACGATTTCTGGGTTTTTGCCTTACTAGTTAGAACTTTTTCAAAACTATCGGGAGATAGTCATTGTGCAAACCCAGCTTAGCTTGATGTTCGAATTGCAGGACGCCATAAACACGCGAGTCAACGATAACTGGAGACAACAAGGCTTCGAGTGGTACCGTGCGATCTGGATCGAATGCGCCGAATTAATGGACCACTACGGCTGGAAGTGGTGGAAACATCAGCGCCCAGATCGTGAACAAGTGAAGTTGGAGTTGATCGACATCTGGCATTTTGGTCTCAGTGTAATGCTGGAAAAATCTGTAAAGACACCGTCGGCTTTGGTTGCACTTGAAGCGGCTTTCAACGATGAAAAAGTCGGTGAGTTTCGAGAGACTCTCGAAAGTTTCACTGGATTTGCTCTCGCTAACCGAGACTTTTCGGTCCCGCTTTATGTCGCCTTACTAAAATCGGCGGACATTAGCTTTGACGATCTTTATTGTGGTTACGTTGGTAAAAATGTATTGAATTTTTTTCGTCAAGACCATGGCTACCAAGAGGGCAGTTATCACAAGGTTTGGGGCAATCGAGAAGACAACGATCACTTAGTTGAACTTATGGCTCAGTTAGATCATTCCGATCGGCAATTCACCGATAAACTTTATGGCCTGCTGCAGCAACGATATCTCGAAAGCCTCGAAAAAAATAGCTAGGGGCTCGAATAAATTAAAGTGCTAATGTTGTAAAAAATATCCCCGCTGACATCTTCGCTTTTTGATGATTGACTGGCGGCGACTAAGCTAGAGCAGATAGTTGGCAAACGGGGGAGATGCAATTATTCAAAAACCCCCTATAATGCCCGCTGGATTGTTTCGGGATAAAAATCCTGAATAAAACAACTATAACGTTAATTGCTTTTCCTCATTAATACTAACTAAATCCTAATCAACTCTAGAGTGGAGAAACGACTTGAAAGCACCTGTCCGAGTTGCCGTTACCGGCGCCGCTGGCCAAATTAGTTATTCCCTTTTATTTCGTATTGCCGCGGGTGAAATGTTGGGTAAAGACCAACCCGTAATTCTGCAAATGTTAGAAATATCGCCCGCGCTAAATGCCCTCAAAGGGGTGGCTATGGAACTCGATGATTGTGCTTTCCCGCTGCTTGCGGGCATGGTGCAAACCGATGATGCCAATGTCGCCTTCAAAGATGCCGGCTACGCATTGCTGGTAGGGGCACGTCCGCGGGGTCCGGGCATGGAGCGCAAGGATTTGTTGGAAGCCAATGCCGCGATTTTCTCGCTTCAGGGCAAAGCGATCAATAAAGTTGCCTCCCGCGATATTAAAGTGCTCGTGGTCGGCAATCCAGCCAATACCAACGCCTTAATTGCGCAACGCAACGCACCGGACATTGATCCTCGGAACTTCACCGCCATGACTCGTCTGGATCACAATCGCGCTCTGAGTCAGCTAGCGCAAAAAACGGCCAGTGATATTAACCATATTGAAAAAATGACTATCTGGGGCAATCATTCCTCCACTCAATATCCCGATATTCATCAGGCCACCGTAAATGGTAAAGCAGCCATTGATCTGATCGACCAAACTTGGTACGAGGAAATATTCATTCCTACCGTACAGAAGCGTGGAGCGGCGATTATTGATGCACGCGGAGCCTCCAGCGCGGCATCTGCTGCCAATGCGGCAATTTTTCATTTGCGCGATTGGGCTCACGGAACTCCTGAAGGCGATTGGACTAGCATGGGTGTGTATTCCGATGGAAGCTATGGAATTCAAGAGGGTTTGATTTATTCTTATCCTTGTGTTTGTAAAAATGGCGATTGGAAAATTGTTAAGGATGTTCCCGTGAACGACTTTTCCAAAGAAAAAATGCTCGCAACAGAAGCGGAACTGGTAGAAGAGCGAGACGCGGTGGCTCACTTATTACCGTAAGTCTGTCGATCTCTCGAAGGTAACCGTTTTTCACGAAAGCGACGGTATCTTCGGGTGTTTCGCAAGAGTTTACAATCCTCAATAAGTACGCCGCGTGGCGACTCTACATCCTTTAAATCGAGCCATAACAAATTCGTACGGATTGCTTGATTTGCCTTATTTACTGTTGCTGTAAGTAACTTATGACTCTCTAAAAGTTAGATCCATTCTTTGTTCGTGAAATTGGCCTTTAAAAAAACGAATAACTCTCGTTGGCCCTTATCTCTTATAATATTAACCTTAATGAAATTTAACGATTGCAAACGATCCTGATTTTGAAGGACGGCTAACTATGGTCCAGTATGTGAATGCTTTTTGTTTCTAGAGATTTTTGAACTTATCAGTTTTTTATACAAACAACAGCTGTACTCCGGCACTACATCAACTCGTTTTTACATAGTAAATATCGCTTTCGAATAGAACCTTATTTGTGTCCTGTGAATACAGGGCCGAGCGAAGAACATACATGCCAACTGAGAACATTTACCGATGCGCGCCAGCCAATTTTTGATCGCCACCCTCAAAGAAACCCCCGCTGATGCCGAAGTCATCAGTCATCAGCTCATGTTGCGAGCGGGAATGGTTCGAAAATTGGCTTCCGGCCTCTACACCTGGCTCCCGGTTGGTTTGCGCGTGTTACGCAAGGTCGAGAAAATTATTCGCGAAGAGATGAACCGCTCGGGTGCTCAAGAAATATTAATGCCGGTTGTACAACCGTTGGAACTCTGGGAAGAGTCTGGCCGACGTCAACAATATGGACCCGAACTCCTGCGTATCGAAGATCGCCACCAGCGCCCTTTTTGTCTGGGTCCAACTCACGAAGAGGTGGTCACCGATCTGATTCGCAATGAGATTACCAGCTATAAACAATTGCCAGTAAACCTCTATCAAATCCAAACCAAATTTCGCGATGAGATACGCCCTCGATTCGGGATAATGCGATCTCGGGAATTTATTATGAAAGATGCCTACTCCTTTCATTTAAACCAGGCATCTTTACAGCAAACCTATGATCTTATGTATCGAACCTATTGCAGCATTTTTAGCCGCATCAATTTAGACTACCGCCCTGTATTGGCCGATACTGGATCAATAGGCGGCTCGGGTTCTCACGAGTTTCACGTTCTTGCCGACAGCGGTGAAGACGAAATTGCTTTCAGCACGGATAGCGATTATGCCGCCAATCTGGAGTTGGCCGAGGCAATCACCATCGACGGACGCCCATCTCCCACTCAGGAGCTAAAAGTTGTTGCCACCCCTGGGCAACACTCCATCGAACAGCTTGCTGATTTTCTCGAAGTGAAAGCCAAGCAAACTGTAAAAACTCTGATTGTCATGGGTGAAACTAATGCCGAACACCAAGATAAACAGACACTAATCGCCTTGGTGCTTCGCGGCGATCACAGTCTCAATGCGGTTAAAGTAGCCAAGCTGCCCGGTGTCGCCGATCCGCTGCTTTTCGCGCCCGCAGCTCTGGTCGAACAAGTGGTTGGTTGCCAGGTGGGCTCACTAGGGCCGAAGAATTTGAATTTACCAACCTATGTCGATCGCAGTGCGGCTGTACTCTCGGATTTTGTCTGTGGTGCAAATAAACTGGGTTACCATTTGAGTGGCGTTAATTGGCAGAGAGATGTAGGCGAGGGTGAAGTAGTGGATATTCGCAACGTGGTTGTTGGCGATCCCAGTCCTTGCGGCCAGGGAACACTCGAAATCAAACGCGGCATCGAAGTTGGCCATATTTTTCAACTGGGAACTAAATACAGTGAAGCCATGGAAGCTTCGGTGCTGGATGAAAATGGTAAAACACAAACGCTAACCATGGGTTGTTACGGTATCGGAGTAACGCGCATTGTTGCCGCGGCGATTGAGCAGAATCACGATGATCGGGGAATTATTTGGCCGGAAGCTATTGCGCCTTTTCATATTGCATTGATTCCCATCAATGCCCACAAGAGTCCGGCTGTTAAAGAACAGTGCGAGCGCTTGCACGAAGAATTAAGTGCTGCGGGTTACGATGTCCTATATATGGACGAGCCCAAGGCCAGGCTTGGAGCAATGCTGGCCGATACTGAACTGATGGGTATTCCCCATCGCCTGGTGGTTGGCGACCGTGGACTGGAAAGAGGAACTATTGAGTATCGCCAGCGGCGGGCATCCGAAAATCAGGATATTGAGAGTGAAAAGCTGATGGCTTTTATAAAGTCTGAAGTGGGCGACAAAAACTAGCGCGAATGATATTTAAGGAGTCTCTGGTCAATTCAGCGAAAATCAATTGCTATCTTCAACTGGGTTCGCCGGTAAGTTTTTTCCGTGTAGGCCTTTAATTAATTCCAATTTATCCCTTGGCTTGTAGGGTGACTGTCTTAATAATTATCCGCGGGATAATTATTAAGACAGTCACCATCTATGTATTCTTTTTCATTATATTTGATGCTTTTGAAAAACTACGGTAGGGATAGAAAAATTCTAGCTGTCAATTCGATAGGCGTATCGGGAGTTCCATCAGCACTAAATATTTCCAGGATTTTATCGGTATAGTGAGTGTCAGTAAAAACAATATTTTCATTAGGTTTTTTATAAAAATTATTTCATTTCAAAATTGTCAGACACACAGGCCGAAATTTCTTTAGAGTTCAAGTGCGCTTTCCTTTAACTGCAGTTGAAGATTGATGTTCTTCAGGCGTTTCCGCACCTATTTCCGCAGATTTTTCGGAAGGATTGGTCGTGTTACTTGTCGACGGCTGGCTATGGTCTTTTTGTGGAATCTCCGAATTGTCCGGTGGCTCAGGTGATTGCTCCCGGGCTTTATTTAGTTCTTCTTGCACCCGATCCAATAATAATTCCCAACCTGAGATCATCGCTTTGTTGGTTTCACTGAACATACCTTCCAGAGTTTTCTTTTCAACAGCTTGTAACTGTTCAGTGGTTTCAGCCAGATTTTTTTCTGTTTGATTTAGCTGATCTTGTAAATCACTGCTGAGCGCTATCAGGGTACGATTTTTCTGGTAGAAATCGTACAATAGCCAACCTTCAAAAATGACTACGACAAAAAGAATTTTTGCCAACCAAGGCCAGAATATCTTCATGGGTTTACCTCTCTAGAGTTACTACTGACAGATTGTAAAATTATACCAGCTTATCTTTGTAGATAATGATCGTAGTCAAGGCAGGTTTTCGATATACAAACCTCTTGGAAATTATTTGTCGCTTCTAAAGTGCTTGCGCTTTAATTAGAATCCCCTCCCTAACATTTTCAGTGCAGAAATTTCTATGGAGAACCCAAAAATTGGTCAGCGTTGGCTCGTAGACACCGATTCCACACTCGGTCTCGGGATGTTGGTTGAATGTCAGGCCCGCCAAATTGTTTTGGAGTTTCCAGCGATGGGTGAGCGCCGGATTTATTCTCGGGAAAATGCACCATTGACGCGAGCAGTGTTCGATCCCGGTGATCTCATCACTACGATTGATGGCGAAGATTATGTCGTCGCGAAAGTAGATGAAGTTGACGGTTTACTAATTTATACCGATCAAACAGGCCATTTGATTCCCGAGAGTCAACTGGCCTCCAGCCTGTCGTTAAATCATCCTTTAAAGCGTTTATTGTCGGGGCAGTTGGATAATCCTCGGTGGTTTTACGTTCGAGAGACCCTGGCGCGGGGTTTGCAATCGTGGCAACGTTCAGGCCTACAAGGTCTGATTGGCTGTCGAATTACGCTAACGCCATATCAGCTCTATGTCGCCCACTCGGCCACCAGCCGCTCTCCGGTACGCGTTTTGCTCGCCGATGAGGTCGGTCTTGGCAAAACCATAGAAGCCGGCTTGATTTTGCAACGTTTGCAATATCAAGGCTCGGTACGCCGCACTTTAATTCTGGTTCCCGAATCGTTATGTGTTCAGTGGTTCGTCGAGTTGATGCGTTGTTTCTCTATCCCCGGGGTGCTGGTGAGCGAGCATACGGCACTCGAAGACAGCCGGGTTTTTATTGCCCCGCATTCTATGATAGCCAATGCTAGTTTACTGGAAGCCGATCCCTGGGATCTATTGATTATCGATGAAGCGCACCATTTTGATGTGGCGCAAACCTCTCCAGAGACGGAATCTTTGCGCAAGCTCAGTCATGTCAGCACACACTGTTTACTGTTAACCGCTACGCCCGAGCGTTTGGGTGTGGGGGGGCATTTTTCGCGTTTGCAGTTACTAGATTCGGATAAATTTCACGACCTCAAAGCCTTTCAGAAAGAGTACGAGCGTTACCAGGCGCTGGCGGAAGATTTGCAGACATTGTTGGACGATCGACAGGGCGCGGTTAATTTACGACAAAAACAGGTGTTAGAGGATCATTTTGATATCCAGCTGCCCACTTCGCTCTCTAGAAGTTCGTTGATCGAACTGTTGTTAGACAGTTACGGTACCGGGCGTATGGTCTATCGAAATACTCGACGCAGTGTCAGTGGCTTTCCAAAGCGACGATTGGTCATCCATCGCTTTGAAGCTCGCCAGCAAAAGTTGTCCTGGCTTTCGGCCTTTCTCAAATCACACCATCGGGAGAAAATTTTACTGATTGCCCACGAAAGATGTGAAATATTAGCTGTAAAAAAATGGCTTTATGATCATACCGGTATGGATTGCCCAGTTTTTCATGAAGCAATGACCCTGGTTGAGCGAGACCGGGCAGCCGCTTATTTTGCCGATGCGGAAGTGGGCGCTCCACTGCTGTTGTGCTCCGAAATTGGCAGTGAAGGTCGAAACTTCCAATTTTGTCATCGATTGATTTGTTGGGACTTGCCGGAGCACCCCGATGTGCTGGAGCAGCGTATCGGGCGGTTGGACCGGATTGGTCAAACCCGAGATGTTGAAATTAATGTTTGTGTCGGCGACGCGCAATCTGCGAAAAATCTGCACTGGTTTCACAATATTCTGAACTGTATTGAACAGGTCAATCCGGCGGCTGGTTCCATACATGACCAGTGGCACGATCGTTTTTTGATGGCTCCCGAACAAGTGGAGCCTCAAGTAAAGCGACAGTTGACAAGGTTGTTGCGCGATTTGGAGCAGGGCAGGGATCGCTTGTTGGAGATGAATAGCTGCCGTCAACCCGAAGCGACTCAACTGGCGGAGCGCATAGAGCAGCAGATGAGGGACAATCATCCACAAGTGTTATTAGAACATTTGACAGATGTCTTAAATTTACACTACGAGCTCGTTTCCGAGACGCGTTTTCATCTAGTGCCCTCCGACCAAATGCTAGTGCCGATCATCCCGGGTATTCCCAGTGATGGCTGCGAGATCACTTTTGATCGGTCTACTGCAATTGCGCGAGAAGACGTGCAATTCGTAACCTGGGATCACCCGCTCATGCAGGGTTTGGCGGAAATGATCGGCACTTCGGAATTAGGTGTTGCCAGTATCGCTTTACTCGTTAATAAAAAGCTGCCTCCCGGTACCCTTTTTGCCGAGGCGCTGTTTTCACTCGACGTGCAATCAACGGCCTCGCGAGAGGCTCGGCAATATTTGAGTGAATCTAGTTTGCGGGTGGTGGTAGCCGTCGATAAAAACAACGATTTTAGCCGTGCAATGCCATCGGAAGCGCTGCTGCCAATGGTGACTGATGCATCGGAGTCGATCAAAAAGGCGGTGTTAAGAGAAGCCTCTGGGCAAATTACAAAGCTACTGGAGTGCGCTCAGCAGCTTGCTGAAGAAAACATACAGGACATACGTCTAGCATCGCTGAATCATCTGGACGAAAGAGAAGACCTGGAAATTGCGCGCTTACGTCATTTGCAATCCTGCAACAACGAGGTATCGGAAGTGCTCATTCAACGAAAAGCCCAAGAGTTTGCCGAAGTGCGCTCAGCCCTCCAGGATGGTCTCAAACTCAGTCTCTCCGCAGTGCGTCTATTGATAAGCACTCCATCGGAGTCTGGCCGCTGATGACGCTTTCACTAAACTCGAATATAAAATATTCGTGGTTAAGCGTCCCGATATATCCCCGCGCACTGCGAATGTGATAACCTCGACCGCGGAGTTGGCTAGGCAATCGCTTGTCGCCTTCGTTGGTGCCTTGGTGCCATATTGAAGTGTCGCTGAGAGGAAAGTCCGGGCTCCAAAGGGTAGGGCGCCAGGTAACTCCTGGGAGGCGCGAGCCTACGGAGAGTGCAGCAGAAAGTAAACCGCCCGGCCACTATCTTGTAAGCATCATACTAATCAGCTAATGCTCTCTCTGGAGGGCCCCGACAGCTAAAGTATTGTGTTTACAGGTTAGTGGTTGGGTAAGGGTGAAAAGGTGCGGTAAGAGCGCACCGCGCAGCTGGTAACAGTCTGTGGCGATGGTAAACCCCGTCCGGAGCAAGACCAAATAGGAATCCTGAGGCGTTACCCGCGCTGGATTCGGGTAGGTCGCTAGAGGTGTATGGTGACGTACATCGCAGATGAATGATTGTCCACGACAGAACCCGGCTTATCGGCCAACTCCACTATTTTCCTGCAAGATGCCAGTCTGTGGCGATCTTCATATAGTCTCTTTTTCTAAAAAATATTTTTTCATAAGAAAAAAGTAAAAAACTTAAGATATCACTTTAAGTTTATTCTCGAACAGCCCGTTTTTACTAACTATTAACTTGAAGATTAGTGTTGATAGATTAGAAGAAAATCAACCCCTTTCTTACTTTTATGCCCAGTTTTCTGTCTTGGCGGCCGCCCCCCGTTTACCTGGGCGGTTTTCTCCTCAAGTCTTCTTGACTTTAAATCAATCAAGCTTATAGTGTCCAGAAGTGGTTTTTAGTGGTTTTTAGTGGTTTTTATGTGTTTTTTGAAGTTCAAATCTACTTGATATATCCACTAGAGCCACAACGTGTACCCATTCAATTGGTGAGCTCTTTGCGTGGATAAGTAACTACTTCTCCAGATTCAGACCGCCTCGATTGTCAAGTTAACGGTTTAAGCGCCATCTACATCGAAGTGGCCATCGAAAATCGTTGGACAGTTCGCGATTAACGACGAGATGCAGGCGGTACTGGTGCCGCATCTAGACAACAGGTCCTCGGTGTGAAGATCTCCAAACATCATTAAATGGAAAATTGCCAAAAGGCGCAGTGCAGTATGTTTTATGGAAGTCACGCGATCAATATGGATGCAAAGGGGCGGGTGGCCATTCCCGCTCGCATACGCGAGCTGCTGCAACAATGTTGTCAAGGATGCGTGGTATTAACCGCGCATACTGAAAACCGCTGTTTACATCTTTTCCCAAAGAACTATTGGCAAGAGATTTTGCCATCCATCGAAGATCTTCCTTCTTTTAACAAGGTTTCGCGTCGGGCAAAGTTGTTGTTGATTGGCCACGCAAGCGAGTTGGAAATGGATGGTAATGGCCGAATTCTCGTGCCGCCAACCCTCAGAGATTACGGAACTTTGCAAAAAAAACTGCTACTGGTCGGCCAGGGCAAAGGTCTAGAACTTTGGAGCGAGGAGAAATTTTCCGAGTACATCGACGCTTCTGGCGATGAAGAAGAAATGCCCGAGGGCATGAAGTCCCTGGCGCTTTAAGGTGGTTGCTGAACAAGAGCACATAACTGTCTTACTGAAAGAGGCCGTGACAGCGTTGCTGAGTGATGCCGATGGCTTTTATGTAGACGGTACTTTTGGCCGCGGTGGACATAGCGAAATGATTTTGGGGGAAATGTCCCGTGACGGCCGCTTGCTGGCTATTGATAAAGATGAGCAAGCGGTCGCCACAGGCATTTCAATGTTTGGTCAGGATCCGCGTTTTGACATAGCGCAGGGATCCTTCGCCAACTTGCAAAGTTTTCTGGAAGCTCGCCAGGTCATGGGAAAAGTCTCCGGTATTTTGCTTGATCTGGGTGTCTCTTCACCGCAATTACAGCAGGCGACTCGCGGATTCAGTTTTAAGCACGATGGGCCTTTGGATATGCGTATGGACCAAAGTGCTGGACAGACTGCTTCAGAGTGGGTCAATCGCGCCAGCGATACCGAGATTGTAAGAATACTTAGAGAATACGGCGAGGAGCGTTTTGCAAAACGCATGGCGCGTGCCATTTTAAATGCCCGGGCGCACTTGCCCATTACTACAACGGCTCAGCTGGCTAAAATTATTGCCGATGCCAACCCTGCCTGGGAGAGAGGAAAACATCCGGCAACCCGTGCCTTTCAGGCCATTCGCATTTTTATTAATAACGAGTTGGGAGATCTGCAAGAGGTATTAGCCCAGTCGCTGGAAGCTCTGAGCATAGGGGGCCGTCTAGTGGTGATTAGTTTTCACTCTTTAGAAGATCGAATGGTCAAGCGTTTTATCAAAAGCCATGAACGGGATTATTCGCTTCCAATCGGGGTTCCAGTTACCGAGGATTATTTTGTGCAGCGCCTCCGTCGTCTCGGCAAGGCAGTCAAGCCCAGTGCTGGGGAAATTCAGGCTAATCCCCGGGCGCGCAGTGCCATTATGAGAGTCGCGGAGAAATTGGTATGAGCGAACTCGTTCAGAGACCCTCGAGCCAATGGCAAGCAACACAATCAGCTTGTTTGTGGCTGATTTTTTCGTGGGTAGCCGTTGTGGCTTCCTCATTAGCGGTTGTTTATGTGTCCCATGACAGCCGCGTCAAATTCAACGAACTGGAAAACCTCCGTCGAGATCAGAGCCGTTTACAAGTTGTTTGGGGGCAGTATTTATTAGAAGAAAGTACGTGGGCGGCCTATGGGCGCATAGAGAAACTCGCACAGGAAAAGCTATCGATGCAAGTGCCCGAGTCAAGGCGCATTATTCAAGTGACCCCAGGCAATGAAAACAGTGGTAATAAAACGAACCGTTATGATTGATCAAAAGCATCAGTTAATGAGCAGCTGCCATGAGAGCTAAAGTGAAAATAGCGAGCATCGTACGCTGGCGTTTTTATTTTGTGTTGTCGGTCATGATTGCTTTTATGCTGGCGCTGGTCTGGTATCTGGCTACTTTGCAGATTGTACCAAATGCAGATCGCGGTTATGAATTCTTACAGCGCCAGGGGCTGGACCGCACTCTGCGAGTTGAGCCCATCCCCGCTTTGAGAGGGATGATTACCGATCGCCACGGCAAGCCGCTCGCGGTCAGTACTCCAGTAACATCGCTCTGGGCGCACCCTCAGCAATTGATAGAGGCCGAATCGCAATGGCCTCCCTTGCTAGCGGCTTTGAATATCGGCCGAGATGAGTTGGCGCAAAAACTCCAGCGCTTTCAGCAAAAAGAATTTATGTACTTGCAGCGACAAATGACGCCAGAAGCGGCGGAAAATATTCTCCAGTGGCACATTCCCGGTGTGTACGATCAGCAAGAACAGAAACGCTTCTATCCGGCGGGAGAAATAACCGCTCACTTGTTGGGTTTCACCAACATCGACGACAGAGGGCAAGAGGGAATAGAGCTGGCTTACGATCACTGGTTAAAAAGTGAAGCCGGTGCCAAACAGGTACTTAAAGACCGCACCGGAAGAGTTTTTAAAGATGTACGTCAGCTATCGGCAGCGAAACCCGGCAATACGCTTGCGTTGAGTATCGATCTCCGCCTTCAGTATTTGGCATACCGCGAATTAAAAGAAGCGACGCTTGCTCATCGCGCTAGTTCGGGCTCGATCGTCTTGTTGGACGCGGAGACGGGAGAGGTATTGGCAATGGTCAACCAGCCATCATTTAATCCCAATGATCGTCGTGAATTCAAAGCGAATGCCTTGCGCAATCGAGCGATGACGGATCAGTTCGAACCCGGTTCAACGATGAAGCCACTGACAATCATGGCCGCTTTAGAGTCGGGTTCAATTACGGCAAACACGACTATTGATACCCATCCAGGTTATTTGAAAGTAGGCCAAAAAACCCTACACGATCCAGTAAATTACGGCACCATCGACATCAAAAAAATTATCCAAAAGTCTAGCCAAGTAGGTTTGACGAAAATCAGCCTGGCGTTGCAGGGCGATGCCATCCGCGATTTGTTTTTTCGAGTGGGTCTGGGTCGAGACACCGGTACGGGGTTTCCCGGCGAATCCTCCGGCCTGTTGCCTCATCACGCGCGCTGGCAGCCCATCGTGCAAGCCAATTTTTCATTTGGCTATGGCCTCTCGCTGACGGCTGTGCAGCTCGCTCAGGCCTACAGCGTGATCGCCAATAACGGCATC
>JBLIHY010000004.1:0-43058 GCA_047634655.1 Cellvibrionaceae bacterium | reverse complement strand
GCTGCTGTTCAAGGGCTTTGTTGCGATGATAGGTGGAGGGTGCAATCGGCAATACTTTGCAAATTGGCTCGACACCATAGTGCTCTCGATGCTGATCGATAAAAGCCACCATCACCTCGGTTTGCGGTCGAGCTCCGCCTGGGCGAAAAAAGCTGCGGCCTTGCGTAATATCTCATTGGCTCGTTTGAGCTCGCGCACTTCCCGTTCCAGCGCTTTCATACGCTTGGCGTGATCGCTGGTTACCCCGGGTTTTGTGCCTGAATCCACTTCAAGCTTGCTGATTCATGATCTTAAGGTCTCTAGGGTGCAGCCAAGCTTTGTGGCTATCGATTGTATGGCCGCACAGCGGGAGGCGTGTTCGTGTTCGCTTGTAAGCACCAGACGCACCGCTCGCGCGAACTTCAGGTGAGCATCCAGGTCGTTTGTTCACCAGCTAATCCTCTCAAGAAAATTAGCCTCCGATCAACCCGGGGCGATTCAAAACCCCTACTTAGTAGACGCTTAGTCTATAAGTTGACTTTAGAGACATTTTATATGAGACTTTTTGGTTATGCCCGTGTCTCCACTAGCCAGCAGTCCCTCGATGTGCAAGTGGAGGAGCTCAAGGCCGAAGGTGTCCGTGCGAACCGGATTTTTACCGACAGGCTATCCGGCAGTCATGTAAACCGCGAAGACCTTCAAACACTACGGTTTAAAGTGGAGGAAGGCGATACCATTTTGGTTAAAAAGCTCGACTGCCTTGGCCGCAACACGGCAGATATGACTCAGCTCATTAAAGAGTTTGATAGTATGGGCATGGCTATCCGATTTTTGGATGATGGAAACAGTACCGAAGGGACGATGGGTAAGATGGTAATTACCATTTTGTCAGCGGTTGACCAGGCCGAACGTCAGAGAATTCTTGAGCGCACGAATGAGGGCCGCCTAGAGGCCAAAGGAGTTAACTTTGGTCGCAAGCCTACGTGGATAGGGGGAAAGTACGCGCTCTATATGAACGAGGTGTTGGTGCGACGGAAATAGCCAAAGAGCTAAAGATAGGCCGCTCGACGGCCTACAAAGTCTTAGAGTAACTTTTCGTTCCAGAACCCCAACAAGAGCTTGCGTACAAAAATAAGTACAAGTACAAGAGTAAGTACTTATTTAGCGAGGTAACGATCATGGACACATTAAGCTATTCCGCATTTCGAACCCAGTTGGCCGGTGTTTTGGACAAAGTGAACGATGGCCATAAGCCGGTGATGATTACGCGGCAAAATGGCAAACCGGCCATCGTGATGAGCGTTGAAGATTTTCACTCCTACGAGGAAACCGCCTATTTGATGGCCAGCCCAAAAAACGCCGAACGATTGAATCAGGCCATTGCCGAAGTCGAAGCCGGTCAAACCGTGCAAAAGGGACTCATTGAAAATTGATGCTATCGTGGGCAGATTATCTGTACTGGCAACGGACAGGCAAGAAAACACTCAAACGCATTAACACGCTGACCAAAGACATTACCCGCGAATCCTTCAATGGCTTGTGCGAGCCTGAACCATTGAAACACAGTTGGTCAGGCTATTAGTCGCGCCGGATTGATCGAGAACACCGGCTTGTTTACAAAGTCACCGACGACTCCATTAGTTTGGTTCAGTGTCGATACCATTATTAATGACGGCTCAACTATTATTTCTCGTGTTGCCTTAGTTTCTCCCAACTCTGAGCTGAGTTTAATGGTCGGGAATAAGCCACTTTTTAATATTTTATAGGTTCATGCCGTTAAGCGGCTGTTATTTGAGACAAATACACAGGCATATTTCCACATAAAACAATTGGCTACAGTAGAATCTGGCCAATTTCGTCAGAATATCGGCCCACCCTCTATTATGGGCTGGCGGATACGGTCAGATAATGTGGGCAGGAACGATTTTATAAAATCAATTATTGTGAGCACGAAAAAGCGGATAAGTGCGAGAATCACGATTTATAAAAGCGAGCATCTACAGTTACCGCTTACGAACTTTTTTATTCAGTGAGTGCTTAAGCAGACTTAAATCATCTATCGGATCGCTGTAAATGATCAAACACCCAACACTCAAGAGTTATCGATTCAAATTATGTGAGAATTTATCTTTCGGGCGCGCCATTTTAACCCACGGTGGTGCCGGATCGAATCCTGATGACGCTGATGGTCCCTTGTCAGCCGCACAGGCCGGTATGGCATTAATGGCCGAAGGGCAATCCGCCTTGGATGCGGTCGTTCATGCGGTTAGCTTATTGGAGGATGACCCCCGGTTTAATGCGGGTACTGGATCTCAACGCCGGGCTGATCAGCAAACTATTCAGATGGACGCTTCATGCATGTCCAGTGATGGCGTGTCTAGTGAGGGAAGATTTGGCGCGGTAGCTTGTGTCGAGAATGTTAAAAACCCCATTAAGATCGCTAAAGGTGTATTACTGCATTCTGATCATATACTCATCGCGGGAGACGGCGCGCGGTTGTTTGCACAAGCGCACAATATCACCACTCACGCCTTAAACGAAACTGAAGGGAACAATACTGTCGCAAACAATGATCAATACAGCGATCTATTTGACGGTACACCTTCTTGCGATACGGTGGGTGCCGTCGCCTTTGACGGGATCATGTTTGCAGCAGCCTTAAGTTCCGGCGGTTTGGCTAATGCTGCCATTGGCCGTGTCGGCGATGTACCGCTGCCTGGTTGCGGACTTTATTGTGGTCCGTTGGGTACGATTGCCTGTACCGGTGACGGTGAGTTTATTGCCTTAAAAATGCTGGCGAGAGAGATTTATGGTTGGTTAGAACAGCGTATTAACCCGCAAGATGCTGTGAAAAAAGCACTGGCACTATTCGACGACTCCGTTGATATCGGGCTTATTGTTTTAACGAAAAATGGGTTCGCTTCACGTTCTCGCAACGGCATGGCGTGGTCACAGCTAACATCGCAAATTAGCGGAGGTCGATAGGATGGAGCCTGATATTGTTTTTCACGGGCGGCTTATCGCGATTGGCGGGAATGAAGACCGAGTGCATGACCTAGAGGTGTTAAAGCGGGTCGTTCAGGAAGTGGGTAAAGCTGACTACAGAGTGGTGGTGATTCCTACCGCCAGCGAAGAGCCTGAACAACGAGGTAAAGATTACCAAAAAGTATTTGCCACGCTGGGTGCAGCGGCTATCGAAATACTGGATATCCGAGAAAGGGCCCAAGCAAACAACAAGGCGCTTGCCAAAAAATTGGAAGATGCCGACTTGATTTTTATTACCGGTGGAGACCAGCTTCGCTTAACCACTATCCTGGGTGGAACCTGGGTGCTGGATGCGATTCATACACGCTTGCGAGCCGGAGCACTTGTTGCTGGCACCAGCGCAGGCGCAGCCGTATTTTCTGACACCATGATCTATGAGGGGAAAAGTGAAGAGGGCTTACTCAAGGGTGGCGTATTGACAACCTCGGGGTTTGGTTTTGTTGAAAATATTATTTTTGATACGCATTTTCTCGACCGTGGTCGAATCGGGCGTTTGATGCAAATTGTGACCACCAATCCGACCTCTATTGGCGTGGGTATTGGCGAAGATTCGGGTGTGATTCTGAAGGGCGATGGCACCGCCGAAGTGATTGGCACGGGTCAAGTTGTTATCGTCGATGGCTGTGATATTGAGCATTCCAATATTATGAGCATAGCGTCGGGCGTGCCGATTGCTGTTGATAATATTCGACTCCATTCCTTGGTTAATGGTTATGGTTATGATTTCAAAACACGGCGGTTTTTATGCCCTCAGCCACCTACATAATAGTCTCTAACGAAGTAGTTTCTAACTATGTCATACCTAACAACGTAAGCTAAACAATGAGAACAGTTAAATGATCGACATCAAGGAGTTGCGCGCCCTGCGCGGACCTAATCGCTATACACGTCATTCCGCCATATTTATGGCGTTAGATATCAAAGATTATGAAAGCCGACCCTCAGATACTCTGGATGGCTTTACAGATAGACTGCTGGCACTGATGCCTACTCTCCAGGAACATGGCTGCTCCATCGGCCGCCCTGGCGGATTTATTGAACGACTACAACGAGGTACCTGGGCAGGCCACATTATTGAACACCTTGCTATTGAGCTCCAATGCCTGGCCGGTATGGAAGTGAGCTACGGCAAAACCTTCGGTACGTTAAAAACAGGCGTTTATATCGTTGCTTTCCGTTACCGAGTTGAATCCGTTGGTCTAAAAGTGGCCGAGCTGGCGGTCAATTTATTCGAGGCGGTTGTTGAAGAAAAGCCCATTGATATCGTTCAGATGATTGCTGAGCTGAAAGTCTTGCGAGAGGACGACATGTTAGGCCCATCGACCTTGAGTATTGTCGAAGAAGCACAATCCAGAGGAATTCCCTTCCGACGCTTAAACAATGATAGCTACATTCAGCTAGGCTATGGTGCGCAGCAAAAACGGGTTCAGGCCACCATGACCAGCCAGACATCGGCTATTGCGGTAGAGGTAGCGGATGAAAAAACACGGGCAAAACGGAACCTACAAAAATCTGGCATTCCCGTTCCCAATGGCTTTGTCGTCTCGACGGAAGAGGAGGCCATCAAGGCATTCAATATAATTGACGGTTCGGTAGTGGTAAAACCCGATGTTGGCAACCATGGTAATGGCTCCACTATTGATGTGGAGACAGTGGAGCAATTGAAAATCGCCTACCAGACTGCCAAGGCCAGACATCCACACGTCATTGTAGAAGAGTACGTCAAAGGGTTTGATTTTCGCCTGTTGGTGATAAACGGAGTTTTAGTAGCTGCCGCTAAGCGCGAACCTGCCCATGTTATTGGTGATGGACAATCGTCTATTCAGATGCTTGTCGACCAGACTAACCAGGATCCACGTCGCGGTTTTGGTCATGAAAAAATACTAACAAAAATTGATATTGACCCAATGACTGAAGCGCTCCTGGCCTTGCGGGGGTTGGATTTGAATTCATGCCCTGCACAAGGAGAAACGGTTTATTTGAAAGCGACAGCGAATCTAAGCCAGGGTGGCACGGCCACCGATGTGACCGATGAGGTCAGCCCCGACATTCGTCTTATGGCGGAACGAGCTGCTCGAATTATTGGTCTGGACTGTGTTGGTGTGGATGCCTTAGCGCTAGACATTTCGTTGCCATTGGGTCAATCGGGAATTAAAGTCGTAGAAGTCAACGCAGCACCTGGCTTTCGTATGCATCTGGAACCTACCCATGGCAAGCCACGCTTGGTTGCCAAACCACTCGTGGATATGCTTTTCCCGGAAGGCTACGCACAAGTACCGGTCGTCGCGGTGACGGGCACCAACGGTAAAACCACAACCTGCAAATTAATCACCCACAGTTTAAAGTACGCCGGTAAAAGTGTTGGCTTAGCCTGCACAACAGGTGTCGAGATTGACGGTGTTCCTATTCTAATGGGGGACTATAGCGGCCCTGATGGTGCGGGCATTGTCGTTCGAGAACCCACTGTGGATCATATTGTCCTGGAAGTTGCGCGTGGAGGTCTCGTTAGACGCGGGCTCGGTGTTGACCAGCTGGATGTGGGCGTATTGCTGAATATCGGTGAAGATCATTTGGGTACTGATTGGGTCGAAACTCAGAAAGATTTGAGTCTGGTGAAATCGACCGTCCTGGAAGTCGTCAAAGAGACGGGTACGTCGGTATTAAACGCTGATGATGAGGTCACCATGAGCGTATTTGATCGAGCTAGAGGAACTGTTATTTTATTTTCTCTTGATTCAAACAATGTCCACCTTAAAAAACAGGTAGAAAACGGTGGTACGGTTATCACCGTAGAAGGCCGAAGTGTCATTATTCGAAATACGGACCTGGATATTACCGTCGCTGCACTTGAAGAAATTCCCATTACCTTTGACGGTATCGTTGGCTTTAATATTGCGAATACACTCGCGGCCATTGCGGCTTTATATGGCTTAGGTTTGACTATTGACCAAATTCGAAACGGGGTGACAACATTTTACCCCTCAGTCAATCAAAACCCTGGTCGAATGAATTTGTTTGATTTTCATGAATATAAGGTTCTACTGGATTATGGCCATAACGCGGAGTCGGCACAAGCCATTGCCAAATTACTGCCACGGATGTCACCTGGGAGGAAGATAGGTCTATGCCATGGCACAGGCAGCCGCACCGATGAGCAAATTATTGAATACGGTAAAGCCCTGGCCTTAATTTATGATCATATTTTATTGACCGATTTTGACCCTCGCGAACGGAGTAAGGGAGAAACAACGGAACTCGTTCGTCAAGGATTACTTGAAGCAGGATTCAATGAGGCCAATATTGAAATTATTGCAGAACCCAGTGACGCGGTAAATGTGATTTTTTCGAAAGCAGAGGCTGGCGATTTACTCGTAATTCAACCCGATGAACTAGAGCCCGTTATAAGTCAAATACAGGCGCGGCATCTAAAAATAATGACGTAGATGTCATCCTTATGACTACCCATGCGAAAAGTCAATAATTGAGCTTTTGAAGCCGGCACCAAAATATTTGGCAATAGTAGCTTTAATTACAGGTGCACTAATATTTTTTCTGGACAATTGGCTTGATTTGTTGGGACTGCAAGAAATCTCAACTCAGCATAGATCTTGGTTGGGACTTGCATTGTTGTTATCTATTGGAATCTGTATTTTAGCCATAACAACGTGGATTTTTGACCTTGTTATAAATAGTTTCAGGAAACGTCGCATCTCGCCTTTATCAGAGTTTTTTTGAGCGGCCAAAAACGCCTGGATTTCTTTGCTGTGGTGGTATTTAGCGTTATCCACAATGACTATGATGGATTACCCAGTATCACCCGAAGCTGCTTCAAAAATTTAATGAAACGCTTTGAATTCATCTTCCCCTCCACAAAGCTGAATTTCATATCACCACGTGGCATTACACCATTAACAACGCTTAGATCGAAACATCCCCCACTGTTTTCAATGACTGGCGTGCCCCTTTTTTTCAGTTCAATCCACGATGGGAATGGCTACATAATGAGGCCTCATCAACAAAATAGATCTTGGCCTCAAGGGCCTTTGCTTATCTAGCGACTGCGGGAAAGGTTTTATTAACATAGTGCTCGATTTTTTTGGGGTCTTGCTGGTAGGATTTGTAGATAGGCCGTTGTAGACTCAAGCCAAGGTGCACGAGGAAACGACTCACTGAACTCTTGCTGAGTTTAACCCCTCGCTTAGAGTTCAGTAGCTCTCGAATAATATTAAGCGTCCAGAGGCGAAATTCAAACCGGGTGATTTTGAGGGTTACCCAACGTAATAGCATCATAAAGCCATTTCATATCCTCAGTAGATAACTTCCTCTTTCTGCCAGTTCTTGCGCTTTCTTTGAGCACATCCCACCCTCCACTACGATACTCGAATTTTAAACGGGCCTGGCGTCATGAGTGTGGTCTGAGGTGACTGACCCTCTCGTTCCGCACGAAACTGACGAACCCATTTGTCCATCGTTGACTTGCCAACACCCATCGCATCGGCAGCATCTCGAATACTGTCATTTTGATCGACAACCAACTGCGCTGCTTCAAGTCTAAATGGCGGGTTGAAAGTGGGTCTTGTTTTCTTGTTCATTGAACACCGATATTATTGATGAGGTGATCATCTCACCGCTAATTAGATGGCCAAATTTACTGTGCCACTACACATTGTTCATACGTGAGAGGATAAGCAGTGACTCTAATTTTATTGGTTTGAAAAATGGGAAAAATATCTACTCTGTTCGTTCACAAGCTTCTCGGTGTCGTCGACAACGGTACTGAACACGATGACTTGTTACGCTCGGTGACTTTGCGCCAAATGACCCGGTAGATCCAACACTCATGATTTCTGATCATGAGTATTACACTTTCTTGGAGCAACTCGCAAAAGTCGATTCAAATCCTACCACGCTGTCACTCAGAGTCGGGGCAACAATGCGGCGTCACGACTATGGTGCCTTTGGTCTAGCATGGAAAACGACCCCGAATCTGCGAGGCTCTTTCGAACGGGCCGAGCGTCACGCGAGAGTTTTGACCAGTGTGTCTGCCTACGAGGTAGAACAGACTGATACGGGTGTTTTCATAAATCTACACCGCGATGGTGAACGCCGCCTCGGTATGCGCCTTTCCAATGAAGCCACGTTTGCTAGCATCGCGGCAATTAGTCATGAAGTTAGTAGAGAACCACTGAACTGACTCTGGTATTGGGCGCCACCGGCAAAACAGGACGCCGAATAGCCGAGCGCTTGAACGCTATTAACATGCCTATGCGCCTAGGTTCGCGATCTACCTCCCCTGCATCGATTGGAACAATGAAATCAGCTGGGACGCTTGTCTCAAGGGTGTTACTGCGGTGTACATCAATTACGCACCTGATCTCGCTGTCCCTGGTGCAACCGACTCGATTCAGTCCTTCGTCTATCGAGCAGAAAAGCATGGAGTGGAGCGACTAGCCTTACTATCAGGCCGCGGCGAGCAAGAAGCCCAGGCCTGTGAACAGATCGTGCAATCCAGCAATATTGATTCTACTATCATACGAGCTAGCTGGTTTAATCAAAACTTTTCGGAAGGTGCTTTTGTTGAAATGATGCTGGCTGGCCAGATCACTCTGCCCGCGGACGACACACCGGAGCCATTTGTTAATGTAGAAGATATCGCAGAGGTGGCAGTGGCAGTCCTGACGCAAACGGATCACGCGGGTGAAGTCTATGAACTCACCGGTCCTCGACTAATGACGTTTGCGGATATTGCCCATGAACTCTCACAGGCAACTGGCGCTGAGATTCAGTACGTGTCGTTTCCCCATAAGGCTTTCGTGTCCTCCATTACAGACTCCGGTGCTCCCAAAGAAGTCGTCTGGTTGTTGGATTATCTTTTTACCACGGTTCTCGATGGCCGCAACGCGTATCTAACCGACGGCGTTCAGCGTGCGATTGGGCGCGAACTTCGCGATTTTTTCGAGTATGCGCGTGAGGTTGCTGCCACCAGCGTATGGCGAACGGTTGCATAAGCAGCTGGTCTCTCAAACGCCTATCCCCCAATAACCCAAGCCATCGACTAGTAAGTCATGGACACTGATATTCTGGTTTATCTATGCCTAGCCTTAGGCCTCTCTAGCGCGCTGGTCGCCGGTGTGCTTCAGGGATCAAGACAATTTTTTTTGCTTGTGCGAGAAGCCAGGCCAAAGAAATTTGCTCGGATGGCACGTTAAACGCTTGATTGTATCTTCTAGCCAAATACGGCGGACAATCGTTGAGTTAGCGCTTGCAAACCCTTACCTTTGTTACTGATTTTCCAAGCGAGAAAATTTTCGAGCATAGAATCCCCACCTAATTTCAGCGCTATCAATTTTCCATTATTGAGCTGGTTTTGAATACGCTGTCGGGGTAAATGACCGATGCCTACGCCTGCCAGTATTGCCTCCACTTTTTGATCGATGTTTTGTACGTAGAACTTTTTCCCGTCGCTACTTAAGCCAGCACTGCGGGTAACGTCAATTATCGATGTATCGTGTGTAATGACTCTCCGAAACTTAGAAAGTTGCGCTTGAAAAGCTTCAGGGTCAATAGCGATGCCCGCCAGTTCATGACTAGAGGCAATCACCGGCACCAGATCAGCGCGAGCCAAGGGTATAACGCGATAGCCCTTTTGCAGCGGGACTGGCCCAGGCGAGCCGACAATCAAATCAACTCTACCTCGCTCAAGCGCCTCCCATCCGCCATTCAGCACTGATTCACAGACATCGATTTCAATCGTGGAATGCTCCTTGAGAAATTCGTGCAGCACGCCAAAAAAGGTGGAGTAGGATTGGTGTGACTCTACAGCAATGCTGATACGGGGCTCCCAGCCCGTGGCTACTTCCTTGGCCTTGTTCGCCAGTCGTGCCGTGGTTTGCAGTATGTCTCTGCCCTCCGCTAATATTAACCATCCTGCCGGGGTTAATGCCGAGCGGCGCCCCTGTCGTTGAAACAAAGCGATATCTAACCGCTCCTCCAGCTTTTGCACAGCGTAGGAAACCGCTGAAGTGGCTTTGTTCAGCTCTTCTGCAGCTTTTGCGAAGCTTCCACGCCGATCAATAGCATCTAGTGTCTCTAGAATCTCAATAGTTATTGGATTTTTTCCCATTCCGGCATCCCAAAATAGTTCTAATATTTAGAACATTCTAAACTGAAAACAGGTCTTATTCCGAATATTACAATCCTTACAATGGCTCCATCACTTAAACAAACCCGTAAACACACTTTGGAGCATTAACGTGAAAACACTCATCAACAAGATAACCACTACAGATATTGGCCTGAACACCCTTCCTCTTCGCTTTGCTGCGGGCACGATCAGTGTTGCTCTGGTATTCAGGGGCACCGGCAACCTCAGTGCGGACCGCTTACTTCATACACAACTGGCGAAGTAAACGATACACCTATCAACCAGTATGAACGGGGTAAGAACATGACCACATTACATATCAATAGCAGTGCGCGATTAAGCAATTCAAATACTCGCATCATTGGGCAATATCTGATTGACGCGTTGGGGCAACCACCATCTGGAGCAGATCTGCAAATTTATCGGTATTACTGAGGTATTTCATATCGATGCCAGTGGCTCAAAAGGCACACCAAAGCAAGTGATCGCCCAAGGCAAACAACAGGTCGATGGTTTGATGTCGACATCTTTTAGCAGCGACTTTATTAGCAACGATAGGTCAGGAGCAGCGTAATGGGTTTATTACAGAAAGGTAAATGGGTTGATCAGTGGTACGACACCGACAATAGCAGTGGTGAATTTCGCCGCCAGGATAGCCGCTTTAGAAATTGGCTAACGCCTAATGGCGAAGCAGGGCCCAACGGAGAGCCGGGCTTTGTTGCCGAAAAGGGACGTTACCATTTGTATGTGTCACTGGCTTGCCCCTGGGCACACCGCACATTGATTTTTCACCAGCTAAAGCAGTTGCAAGATTATATCGATATCACCGTGGTCGAGCCGATCATGCTGGAAAACGGCTGGGAAATGAACGACTCGCTTTACGGTCTGGACTTTCTTTATCAGTTGTATTTAAAAGCGGATGCCCGCTATGAAGGCCGCGTTACGGTGCCGGTATTGTGGGATAAACAAACACAAACCATTGTCAGCAATGAATCTTCCGAGATTATTCGCATGTTCAATACCGCATTTAATGCTTTAACTGGCAACACTAACGATTACTACCCTAAGGCTTTACACCAGACGATCAACGACTTCAACGACCGTATCTACGACACGATTAATAACGGTGTCTATCGCGCCGGTTTTGCGACGGCACAGTCAGCCTATGAAGAAGCATTCCATAGCTTATTCGATTCGCTTGATTGGGTCGAGGGACTGTTAACTCGGCAGCGCTATCTCGCGGGTGATGCCTTGACCGAAGCTGATTGGCGTTTGTTTACCACTTTGATTCGTTTTGATGCTGTGTACTTTGGCCACTTTAAAACGAATCGTCAGTTACTGGCCGATTACCCAGCAATTATTGGTTATGTGCGCGAGCTATACCAAGTGCCCGGTGTGGCTGAAACCGTGAACTTTGAGCATATCAAAACACACTATTACGCCAGTCATCTGATGATCAATCCCACAGGGGTCATTCCTCTAGGACCAGCACAGAACTTTACTCTCGATCATGGTCGAGAAGGTCTTTAGGCTGGGCAAGCGTTCTGCGCCGGCGCACCAAAAGTAGGCGCTCTTAGGCGACCATTTGGAGAAAACCCATGAGAAAATTAAGACAAGTTATCAGCGCTCAGCCCGCCCAAGATGGTGACGGCGTAAACATTCATCGCTTGGCGGGACGACCCCTGCATCAAGCACTCAACCCTTTTTTGATGATCGACGAAATCAATTCTGACGATGCTGCCGACTATATCGGTGGATTCCCCGAACATCCTCATCGCGGATTTGAAACCATTACCTACATGAAAGCCGGGCGCATGCGCCACCGCGACCATATGAACAATGAAGGCGTCATTGGCGCCGGTGATGTGCAGTGGATGACAGCGGGCGCCGGTGTTCTTCACTCTGAAATGCCCAAACAGGAGCAAGGCCTATTACACGGATTTCAAATCTGGTTGAATTTACCTGCCGCTGAAAAAATGAAGTCCGCGGCGTATCAAGAAATTGTCAGTGCCGATATAACAGAACAAAGACTACCTGACAGTGGCATTGTTCGTGTCATCGCAGGTAAGGTGACAATAAACCAAAAGACTCTGCAAGGTCCGTTACCCAACATCTCGGCACAAACCATTTTTTTGGATGTGCAATTGGTCGCCAACGAAACCGTTGAGTTGTCTTTCAATAAAGAAAATTCTGCCTTGGTGTATGTTTATAAAGGTGAAACAGATGTAGTTACATCGCGTCAACTGGGCATCTACCAAAACGGCAGTGTATTGCAATTGAAGGGTGGGCCCTCGGGCGTAGAACTTTTAGTACTCAGCGGTCAGCCAATTAAAGAACCGGTAGTGCAATACGGCCCTTTTGTGATGAATACGCCCGAAGAAATTGAACGTGCATTAACGGACTTTCAAAATCCCGAGTTTCTAAGTCAACTAAATTCCAGTAGAAAAGTTGGATAAGAAAAAGACTTAGAGGGCATTATGCAAAAACCATTCAAAGCTGCATAGAAACAGCCAATTATTTAAAGGAAAAATATAATGCAAGTTTTAGTTGTCGGTACAAGTGGGGCGACAGGGCGACTTGTTGTCGAGTAGTTACTGAATCGAGAGGTTGAAATAAACGCTATAGTTCGTTCGCTTGATTCATTCCCTGACCGCCAAAACTTATCTAAAACCCAAGCCTCCGCAGCTAATCTCACTAGTTCTAAAATGGCTGTACCCGCAAAAAACTGTGATGTGGTTTTTTCTTTTCTTGGCCATAATCTTACGTTTAAAGGTATTTTTGGTAAGCCTCGCTTGCTAGTAACAGAGACACTTCAATGTATATGCACAGCTATCAAATCCAACAAACCTGGAGATGCGGTTAAGGTTATCCTTATGAATACAACGGGAAACAGCAACCGAGATATACCCGAGACACCGCCATTAAGTCAGCGCATTGTTATTGCAATATTGAGAGTCTTATTACCTCCACACTTAGATAATGAAAATGCTGAATATTTTTTGCGCACTCAAATTGCACGAAATAATAAAACCATTGAATGGGTAACGGTTCGCCCTGATGCTCTAAGCAATGAGAAAGCGATTAAAAAATATAATGTGTGCACATCCCCCATTCGAAATGCAATTTTTGACTCTGAAGCAACCAGTAGAATTAATGTCGGTCATTTCAGGACTGAGCTCATATTAAATGAAAGCACATGGTTAAAATGGAAGGGGAATATTCCTGTAGTTTATAATCAGGCACAACACGGCTTTGTATTTTCGCAGCCTACGTATGAAAAGAAAATAAATGATTTTAGAAAGGAAAATAGCGAATTTTTTTAATCTAACAGATGAAAACTGGATGAAGTATTCTAATCCAATAAGAGTCTAGACGAGACACTCTTTTCTTCCAATTATTGTGCTCAGTTTTTGGAGCAGAGTATAGATTTATTGGTGATGCCTATTGCCCAGAGCAACATCTATAATTTGGATTTTTTTCAATCCTGTTTTTTAAAAAAACTAAAGTCTACCAAAAATTGGGCATCTAAAACTGTATTGGGTGAACGAGTTTTTTTAAATCGAGATGAAGTTAATACACCAGAAAATCACGATGTATCTTTGCACGGTTTTTTGAACGGCATATCTTCAGTTGTTTTAATTCTAGCTATTTAGTCAATCATATACTATTCAATCTGGAGGGCAGCCCTGGGAGTAGCTTTATCTTAAATTGGAAAAAGTTGGCATTTGGATCGCATGATTTGATTGTATGAAGACATAAAAAATGACAATAAAATTTATAAAAGTTGGGAACATTAAACATAAGGGCACATCTAAAAATGGTGTTTTTTTGCGTGATGGCACCAAAGGAAACGCTGCTTGATGGTAAATCGATTTGGGCAGAGAAGAATTTAGCTCAAATCTAAACTCACAGGCACCGGTAAAAAACGGATAACTGTCAGATCAAACCTGAGCTAGTACGGGCAAGAAGAGTTGTTAAGCTTCATCATTCCACTGATAGGACAGTTTTCCATGCTGCATTAACTTCAACAATCCTGTTTGATTTTTTCCAGTAGCACATCGAAATAGCCATCTCCTGATAGCAAAAAAACCGTGCCCACATCTTTAGCTGCGGCCATCACATCAACAGCAATACCGACACCCCAGTCGCCTTTGGTTGAACCATCACTGCGTTGAATATAGGGTTTAAGCTTTAGTGTAAAACCGATTTTCTGCAGGGTGTTCTGAACACTTAATTTACTTGTCGTTACTACGATGGATTACATATGTATTGGCCAGAAAAATATCGCCTTCGTCGCTAATGCACTGCCGTAACTTTCGATAATTTAATTGACGATTATAGGCCTGACGTGCGGTGTAATAAATATTTTTCACATCGGCAAAAAGCGCGATTTTTTTCATGGCGATATAATATTAGTAAGTGCTGGCCTTGCTACTACAATTATTTGTGTGGGCTGCTGTTCGCAGGTTTTCTATGACTTGTTTTTGGATTTTTTCGAGAAAATATTTTTTTGTCAGCAGGTTTATGGCCACGCGCGTTCTCTGCCGAGCGCTGCCCATCTCTGTGTCCTGTTTTTGGTTTCTTTGGTTTTTTAGATTTGTTTGAATGTAAATTGGATTCGGGTACATCGTGTACCGGTTCAAAGCCATCAATGAGTTTACGCGTTAGTATTTGTTGAATGAGTCGTTCGATATCACACAGTTGTTTGTGTTCATCAGCGCTGACCAATGAAATTGCTTCTCCACTAGCACCTGCGCGACCGGTGCGACCAATACGATGCACATAGTCTTCGGCAACGTTTGGCAAATCAAAGTTAATTACGTGTGGCAGTTGATCGATATCCAGGCCGCGTGCCGCAATATCCGTTGCGACTAACACCTGAACCGTGTTCTTTTTAAAATCGGCCAGAGCTTTGGTTCTGGCTCCCTGGCTTTTGTTGCCGTGGATGGCTACGGCTTTTATATGGTTACTGTCTAAATGTTTGGTTAAGCGGTTAGCGCCGTGTTTAGTTCGGGTAAAAACCAGCACTTGTTCCCACTGGTTGTCGTTTATGAGTTGCACGAGTAATGCTGACTTTTTACTTTTGTCTACTGGGCATACCCATTGCGTTACACTTTCTACGGTGGTGTTGGGTGGTGAGACTGAAATTTCTACCGGGTTATTTACGATGCTTTTGGCGAGTTTGCGAATGTCATTTGAGAAAGTTGCGGAGAACATTAAGGTCTGCCGTTGTTTGGGTAACACGGCCAGTATTTTACGAATGTCGTTTATAAAGCCCATGTCCAACATACGATCAGCTTCGTCTAGCACAAGTACTTCGAGCTGTTTAAAGTTTACGGCGTTCTGATTGTATAGGTCTAGCAGGCGCCCGGGAGTGGCAATTAGAATATCGACACCTCCACGCAGTTTCATCATTTGCGGATTGATCTTCACCCCGCCGAATACGACTGCTGAACGCAGGGATAAGTGTTTACCATAAGTTGCTACGCTATCAGCGACCTGTGCGGCTAATTCGCGTGTCGGCGTTAATATTAATGCGCGTACTTGATTAGCCTGAGCGAGTTGACCTTTACTCAGTATATGCAAAATCGGTAGCGTAAAACCGGCTGTTTTTCCGGTGCCGGTCTGCGCTGCAGCCATGACATCCTTGCCTTCCAAAACTACTGGAATGGCTTTAGCCTGTATGGGTGAAGGTGTGTCGTAGCCTTTTTCGGTGACGGCTTCAAGGATGGGTTTAGCTAAACCCAAGGAGGCAAAGGTCATAGAAATCTCTCATGTAATAGGGTGTGGGTATTGATTGATGCAGATTTGTAAAGACGCCTCTGATCAAGTCATGAATTATTTTCGCGGGTTAATTAAGCTGCTTTTTCATTGTGAATCGTGGCAATAGCCGGATCGGCAAAACATCCTAAAGCTTGAAATCCTCAGAGGCAGGAGCCGAATCCTATCACATCCCGCTTTAGCTCCCTCTAAACATTCCGCAAGCAACACAGAGCGTACAAGAAGTACTAATAACGCATTTGAAATCTCAGGATACTCTTTAATTCTGTCTCAGCAGTAACTATTAACCGGTAATACATCATTTGCTCGACACTATAAAAACTTTTGAATTAAAGCTCATCCAAGTGATCGAGACACCACTTGGCCCTGTCGAGTATCGGCTTTTTATCTTGCTTATCCCAATTTTTATAAATCATTCCAATGCGAGGGTTTTTTTCGAGGCTTTCGCGGTGGCGATTCATAAAATCCCAGTAGAGGCTGTTAAAGGGACAAGCTGAAGTCTCTGTCTTCTGTTTGACGTTATAGTGACAATTTTTGCAGTAGTCGCTCATCTTATTGATGTAATTACCGCTGGCGGCATACGGTTTGGTCGCGACAATTCCACCATCCGCGAACTGGCTCATCCCACGCGTATTGGGTAGCTCCACCCACTCGATGGCGTCAATATAAATCCCCAAATACCACTGATCGACTTGGTCCGGATGGATGCCACTAAGCAGACTAAAATTGCCAGTTATCATTAATCGCTGAATGTGGTGAGCGTAGGCAAACTCGAGCGACTGAGAAATAGCCTGCCCCATGCAGTTCATGCGGGTCTCACCCGTCCAGAAATAATCCGGAATATTTCTTATTGCACGCAAGCGATTATGCTTTTTGTAGTCGGGCATATTTACCCAGTACACTCCGCGAACATATTCTCTCCATCCCAGTATCTGGCGCACAAAACCTTCAATTTGCGACAGCTCAATCCCACCCTTAGCCTTTTCAAAAGCTTTGACGGCTTCATCTAATACCGTTTTAGGGTGTAATATCTTTGCGTTTAACGCAAAGGATAGCCGAGAATGATAAAGACTCCAGCGATGATTGCTCTCGCAGGTCATGGCGTCTTGAAAGATCCCAAATTTTGGCAGGCAGTGTTCACAAAAAAAACGTAGGAGCTTCAGGGACTGCCGCTGGTTCTTTGGCCAGATCAGTGAATTTTCCAGTTTGCCAATAGTATCGACTTTATGTCTTTGCAGGCGTTGGCGAATATCCGAGATATCATTTTTAAATACTAAGGGCTCTGGCAGCGCTTCGATATCGTTTTTTTTCAGCCGATTTCGATTATCGGCATCGTAGTTCCATTTGCCACCGAGAGGTTTATCGCCTTCCATCAGCAGATTAAAACGTCGACGCATTTTTCGATAAAAAAATTCCATCTTGCGATGCTTTTTTTCTTGAAAATAGTCGTTAATTTCTGCGAAAGGTAGCAGGAAGTGTTCGGTGTCTACACGAGAAACTTGAACCGAACTAGGCAGTTTTAAATTATTCAGCTGTTGAAGAAGGCGGTACTCATCGGGTCTTTGATATTCAAAATTCGAGATCTTATATTTTTTTATTAAATCCAGGATGAGATCATCCAAAGTCTCAAAAGATTTTGTATCGTCCAGCGTCAGATAAAGAATGTGGTGGCCCGCTTTTCTCAAAGCCGCCGAAAATTCGGCCATAGCGAGAAAAAAAGCGGCCAGCTTTTGGCCGTGATGTTTGACATAAAGAGTTTCTTGATACAATTCGGCGATCACATACAGTATCGAGCTATCTTTATTGTTATACCAGCTATGCTCCGCATTGAGCTGATCGCCCAATATCAGACGCAAGGTTTGGTGGCTTTTTTTGCCGCTAATCATGGTTTCAAATCCGAAAGTTCCACCGGGCGCTTTGATTTATTACGACGACAGCGCTCGGAACAATACTCTACGGCCTCCCAGTTTTTCTGCCAGCGTTTGCGCCAGGAAAAACTCAAACCACAGCGTTTGCAGTTCTTTTTAGGTAGATGCAGTTTTTTATGCGCCATGGTTTCCCGCTGGGGAAATTGTATTCAATAGGACCCTCATCGGTAGTCGACGAAAACTATTGAAAAAATAAATGAGCTTACTAAGTTTATAGATAATAAAAGCTATAGGTGTAGGTGCTGACCTTGGTTGAAAGCGTGCGAGCGTTGCGCGTCTAGTAAATCCATAGATTTGCTACAGATTTTATGACCGAGGTTGTAGATGTAGATCGAAGGCATCCGCATCCTGCCAGGCGGGAAATTGTTGCCGATAATCGCACAGATCTTCCCCGTTTAACTCCACGGTTCGAACCCACTCTCCCGGCTGATCGATCAATAACTCCCCTCTTGGCGCAACCGCCAGGGAATCGCCGATATAACTGATGTTCTGACCATCAATTCCCACTCGATTGACACCCAAAACATAACTCTGGTTTTCAATCGCTCGCGCTTGTAGCAAAGTCCGCCAGTGCAAAGCACGGCTAGCCGGCCAATTGGCCACGCAAATAATGGCATCGTAATCTTGCCGGTTGCGACAAAAAACCGGGAAACGCAAGTCGTAGCAAATGATTAACAGCAATCGCCAGCCTCGAAATTCAACCACCGTACGCTGTTGTCCAGTTTGATAACGCCGATGTTCGTTTCCCATACGAAACAAGTGCACTTTGTCGTAGTAAAAAAACTCGCCCTGAGGCGGAACAAACCACAGCCGATTAACGTAACGAACCTTACCGGCTGCGCCAGTATCGACTGCCGTGGCAACACTGCCAACGATTGCAGCGTTAAGCACTCGGGCCTGTCGCGACAACCAATCGATGGTGTGACTCCCATTGGCCAGGTCTTCTGGACAAGTCGTGAAACCCGAGGTGAACATTTCGGGCAATATCACCACATCAGTCTGATTCCTTAAGGGCAATAGTTTTTGTTGAAGTGACTGTCGATTCGTCTCCGGCTGATGCCAAAATAGTGAGGTCTGCACCAGCGAGGTTCTGAGCGATTTCATTAGCCGGATTTGCCCGCTTCCTCCTCGGGAACCGCCTGATCAAGTAATGATTTCAGTTCTCCAGCTGTATGCATCTCGGCAATGATGTCGCAGCCGCCCACTAACTCACCTTTCACCCACAGCTGGGGAAACGTCGGCCATTCTCCATATTTCGGCAAATGCGTGCGAATGTCAGAATGAGTTAGCACATCGACGTAGGCGAATTTTTTCCCGCACGCCATCAATGCCTGAGATGCGCGCATAGAGAAACCACATTGAGGGGCGTTGGGTGAGCCTTTCATATACAGAATCACCGGGCTGGATTCGATTTGTTGCTTAATAGTATCGATGGTAGTCATGCGAAAATAACCTCTGAAAATTAATTACGTAAACTTTTTGAGTTTACCGCATTAAAATACGGCGTGCATTATGAGAAGTTTCAACAAGCTTTCGCTATCCGGTCTGACAACTACGGCAATTGCCAAAGTCAGCACCATCGAGGATAATAAACAAACGGGCAGCGATCGCTGCCCGTTTTAGTTCCAGCTGCCCGTAAGTTCTGATTTTTGACAGGTAAAATGAACGACAAAGTATTAATGAATACCTATGGCCAACACCGACTTTCCCTGATTAAGGGCGAAGGCTGCTATGTTTGGGATAATCACGGCAAACAATATCTGGACGCCCTATCCGGCATCGCCGTCTGCGGCTTAGGCCACTGTCACCCCGCTGTCACTGAAGCCATTCAACAACAGGCGCAAACACTTATCCACACATCCAATCTTTATCACCTGCCCGTACAGCAGCAAGCGGGAGAAGATCTCTGTCGAGTCAGCGGCATGGAGAAAGTATTTTTTTGCAACTCCGGTGCCGAGGCCAACGAGGCCGCCTTAAAAATCGCCCGTAAATATGGTCACGATCGCGGTATCGCCACCCCCACAGTCATTACCATGAGCGGCAGTTTTCACGGGCGCACTATGGCTACGCTAACCGCAACCGCCAACGCCAAGGTCAAGCAGGGTTTTGCGCCATTGTTGGAAGGCTTTGTTCACGTGCCATTTGATGATATCGAAGCGGTCGCCGCCTACAGTGACAATCCCAATGTAGTGGCGCTTCTGGTCGAACCTATCCAAGGTGAGGGCGGCATTCAAATTCCCGGCGATCACTACCTGCCGCAGCTGCGGCAATTGTGCGATGACAACGACTGGCTGCTCATGCTGGATGAGGTGCAATCCGGTAATGCCCGCACCGGCCACCATTTCGCCTACCAGGCTGGCAATTACAAGCCCGACGTAATGACCACAGCCAAAGGGCTAGGCAATGGTGTTCCCGTCGGTGCCTGTATGACCCGAGGTAAAGCCAGCGAAGTACTTCAACCGGGAAATCACGGCTCCACTTATGGGGGCAACCCTTTGGCCTGCGCGACCGTCAGTGCCGTTATTAATACCATTGATCGTGAACAACTTTGTCAACAAGCCAGCAGTCTGGGGGAATATTTTCGCCGAGGATTTCACGATGCGCTGGCTCACAAACAACAGTTGCAGCAAATTCGCGTCAAAGGACTGATGATCGGTATCGAACTGCGAGAGCCCTGTACAGAACTAGTCGGTCAGGCGGCGGACAAAGCCTTATTAATCAATGTTACCGCTGACAGCGTTATTCGTTTGTTGCCGCCACTCATTATCAGCCGAGCGCAAGCTGATCGAGTTATCGAGACCGTGGCCTCCCTAATTCACTAAAAAGACAATGACTATGCCCAAACACTTATTGACTTTGATGGATCTAACCCAAATAGATCTAAAACGCATTATTGATCGGGCCATGGAACTTAAACAAAGCCATGCAAAAGGTGAAACCATTCACAGCCTCGACGGAAAAGTGCTGGGAATGATTTTTGAAAAATCATCCACCCGTACCCGGGTTTCTTTTGAAGCCGGTATCGCTCAATTGGGTGGCAACGGTTTGTTTCTGGCCTCCCACGACACCCAACTGGGCCGCGGTGAGCCGATAGAAGATTCAGCCCGGGTTATTTCTAGCATGGTGGACATCATCATGATCCGCACCTTTGATCACGAAACCGTAGAAACCTTCTCCCGCTACTCGAAAGTACCGGTTATCAATGGATTGACCGACGCCCACCATCCCTGTCAATTGTTGGCAGACATTCAGACTTATGTGGAACACCGGGGAGATCCTCAAGGCAAAACAGTGGTATGGATTGGAGATGGCAATAACATGTGTCAATCCTACATCCACGCGGCGAGACAGTGTGGCTTTCAACTGCGTATTGTCTGCCCCCATGGCTACCGACCCAGCACTCAACTGGTGGAGGCCAACCGGCAATACGTTAGCTTGGTAGAAAATTTGCAAGAGGCCGTTCGCGGTGCCGACTGGGTAGTCACCGACACCTGGGCTTCAATGGGCCAGGAAGCTGAAAAGAACGCTCGAATAAAAACCTTCGCCGACTATCAAGTCAACGAAGAACTCATGGCGCTGGCGCATCCTCAGGCGGTCTTCATGCACTGTCTGCCCGCCTACCGCGGCATGGAGGTTAATCACACCATACTCGACTCACCCTGGTCTGTTGTCTGGGACGAAGCGGAAAATCGCCTGCACGCCCAGAAAGCCCTCATGGAATTTCTACTCGAAAAACTCTAAGTACAATACAGCCGTAGATAATGTCATATTGCTCCTACGCACCACCAAAGCCACACAAACAATAGCTCCTCAATAAATAGTGGATATTGATCCTGAACGTATTTAGATAGATTGGCGTCAAACACAGACTCCAAATAGCTGTGAATTCCCGGCCAATAAGGCTGTGCGTACGTGTTATCAAAACGCACGCACAGCCACGACGATGAACAATACAACGATGCACTGATATAGTCCCTGTTACAGGGCAAGTTGATATTGTGAAATGCCTTTATATAAAAATTTAGTCTAAAAGAAAGAAACATTGGTCCAAGCCAGCACCGGTAACCCCTCGCGGATTAGTGCTTACTTACTGTCCATTTTAACCACATTTTTTCCACAACAAACCCACGACATAGACGCTTGCACTTTACCTAAAAACCCATTATCTTGTGCCCTTGGTTAGCTTTGACCCCAACATATTGGGGTCGCGCCACTTAATGCCCGATTCAGGGTGCGAGCCAATCGTTCAAGATAAACGGGCCAATAGTACGTAAGCTCGCGATACGAAAACGGACACCGATTCAACACCGTCACTCCACTAACCGCATCAGCCCTTTGGTAGAGTTCAAAAGTTCCTGTATTTCAAACAGTGTAACAACGCAAGCTGCCAGACGATGTCGAGCGGCGACCGTAGAAAGTCAATCAGCCCGTTAACTACTGAGAAGGGCTTAAGAGGGTTAAACCACGTTTGCCAAAAACGCGAAAGCGAGCCGACAGCTCATTTGCGTAGTGAGCCTATTGGATGGGGTATAGGGCGAACACAGGAAAACCTTTCACTGAAAGGGAGACCGGTAAAATACAAAGCCCGAACAAAACCAACAGATTCTATCTAACGCCGATGAGAACGACGGCAACGAGGATGGAAGAGAAAAATAAGGATAGTTGAAGAAACTAATCCATCGTCAAGTTAATAAGTTAATGCTCTCAGAGTAACGACAGCATTCAGCACCAACTACAAAACGCATAACGCAATTATCTGGAGACAAACATGCACACTGACCCCGAAGCCAACCCACCGAAGCACCAAACTCAGTCTGGTTCCTCGGCAACGGCTTCTTCCTCTTCCACACTGTCCGCAACCGCACCGGGCAGGCTGCGGGTCATCAAGCGCAACGGCACGGTAGTTACCTACGACGCAACCAAGATAGAAATTGCGATCACCAAGGCCTTTCTGGCGGTAGAAGGTGGTGTCGCGGCAGCGTCCAGTCGAGTGTACGATCAAGTCAAAATGCTAACGCAACAAATTGATGGGATCTTCGAACGGCGCATGCCCTCCGGGGGAACCATTCACATTGAGGATATCCAGGATCAGGTGGAACTGGCACTAATGCGCAGCGGTGAGCACAAAGTCGCCCGAGATTACGTCCTCTATCGCGAAGAGCACGCCCGCCTGCGAGAAAATAGCAAAGTGTCCACGCTATCCGCCGAAGAGCTGGCCAGCTACCCGCAAGTCAATGTTACGCTCGCCGATGGTTCGATAGTCCCTCTAGACATGGAGCGGCTGAACACAATAGTAATGGAAGCTTGCGAAGGTCTAAAAGATGTCGATGCCAAGACAATTCTCGATGAGGCCACGCGCAGCCTCTACGACGGCGTCGCCATGGATGACGTCAATACTTCACTAGTCATCACCGCCCGTACACTCGTCGAGAAAGAACCCAATCACACTTACGCCACCGCGCGTTTGTTAATGGACAAACTGCGGGCGGAAGCTCTGAGCTTCATGGATATCGCGCCACAGGCTACTCATCACGAAATGGCTCAGCTGTATGCACAAGCATTGCCCGCTTATATTCAAAAGGGGATCGAGCTGGAGTTGCTCTCCCCCGATTTATTAACCTTTGACCTGCAACAGCTGGGCAAAGCAATCGATCACGAGCGCGATAACCGCTTTTCTTATCTGGGCTTACAAACGCTCTACGACCGCTACTTTATTCACAGCGAAGGAATCCGCTTCGAACTGCCGCAGATTTTCTTCATGCGTATCGCCATGGGATTGTCTGTTAAAGAAGACCGCCCTAACGAGCGCGCGATTGAATTTTACCGTCTGTTGAGTTCTTTCGATTACATGAGTTCAACGCCCACGTTATTTAATGCCGGCACCCTGCGACCACAGTTGTCTTCCTGCTACCTCACCACTGTGCCCGACGATCTGCACGGGATATATGGAGCTATGCAGGACAACGCCATGCTCTCCAAATGGGCGGGCGGGCTCGGCAACGACTGGACACCGGTGAGAGCACTCGGCTCCTACATCAAAGGCACCAACGGCAAATCCCAGGGCGTAGTTCCCTTTCTGAAAGTTGCCAACGACACTGCGGTGGCTGTCAATCAGGGCGGCAAACGCAAAGGCGCTATGTGCGCCTACCTGGAAACCTGGCATCTAGATATCGAAGAATTTCTAGAACTGCGCAAGAACACCGGTGACGACCGCCGCCGCACTCACGACATGAATACCGCCAACTGGGTGCCCGACTTATTTATGAAACGGGTTTTTGAGGACCAGCAATGGACCCTGTTCACTCCCAGTGAAACCCCGGATCTGCACGAACTCTATGGTAAAGCTTTTGAAGAGCGCTACGAAACCTATGAGCGCTTGGCCGACACCGGCAAAATTAAAAACTTCAAGCGCATTTCTGCCTCGGCCTTGTGGCGAAAAATGCTGGGGATGCTGTTTGAAACAGGCCATCCCTGGATCACTTTCAAAGATAGCTGCAACCTGCGCAGTCCACAACAGCACGTGGGAGTCATTCACTCCTCTAACTTGTGCACCGAGATTACGCTCAACACTCGGGCTGGCGATGAGATTGCCGTGTGTAATCTCGGGTCCATCAATTTGGCACGACACGTCGACGACGGCCAACTCGACGAAGAAAAACTCAAGGCAACTGTAAATACCGCTGTACGCATGCTGGATAACGTCATTGACATCAATTACTACTCGGTGGAAGCCGCGCGCCGCTCCAACCTGCGCCACCGTCCAGTGGGATTGGGCATTATGGGATTTCAGGATGCCCTCTATAAGCAGCGCATTGCCTACGGTTCAGAGGCCGCCGTAGCATTTGCCGACCGCTCTATGGAAATTATCAGCTATCACGCCATCAACGCTTCTAGTGACTTGGCTAAGGAACGCGGTAGCTATCAGAGCTACCCGGGTTCGCTCTGGGAGAAAGGCATACTGCCTATCGACTCCATCGATCTTCTAGTACAGAATCGCGGTGAAAAATATATCGAAGTCGATCGCAGCCAAACCAAAGACTGGAAAAACTTGCGCGCCAAGGTACAGCGTCAAGGAATGCGCAACTCCAACGTCATGGCGATCGCGCCGACGGCGACTATCGCCAATATCACTGGGGTTTCACAATCTATCGAACCCACCTACCAGAACCTCTATGTAAAATCCAATCTGTCCGGAGAGTTCACGGTCATCAACCCCTACCTGGTACACGATCTCAAGGATCTCGATCTCTGGGACCCGGTAATGGTTAACGATCTCAAATACTACGAAGGGTCCGTGCAAAAAATTGATCGTATTCCCGACGATTTAAAATCGCTTTACGCCAATGCCTTCGAGGTAGAACCACGGTGGATCGTAGATGCCGCCAGCCGCCGTCAGAAATGGATCGACCAGGCCCAAAGTCTGAACCTGTATATCGCCGGCGCCGATGGTAAGAAACTCGACATCGCCTATCGTATGGCGTGGTATCGAGGTCTGAAAACCACCTACTACTTGCGCGCTCTGGCAGCCACTACCACAGAGAAATCCACAGTGGATACTAACAATCTCAATGCCGTGTCCTCGACTGCTAACGCCAAAACTGTGAAGACCAGTGGGCCGAAGACCGAGAGTCCAAAGGAGTTGCCAACCGCCTGCTCTCTAGATGAGCCAGACTGCGAAGCTTGTCAGTAACGGCAACGACTGATTAAAAGACAAGCTGAACGTTGATAAACAACACGACGATACGTAAAGGAAAAGCACCATGCTAAATTGGGATCAGTACGACAATACGATAGAAAAACCCGTCAAAACTGCCAATACATCTATCGAGGGTCGGGATATTAAAAAAAACCCAACGACAACTCACAATACTGGTGAAGCATCTGCAGACGAGGACACTGGGACCAAGGATGCTATCGCCCACGCCAAGGACGCCATCAGCCAAATCGATAAGGCCCTTGGTGTCCAGGATTTAGAAATGGGCGCCAGCCGAGTGCAGGTGGACCAAAAGGCAATGATTAATTGTCGCGCCGATTTAAACCAACTAGTGCCCTTCAAGTACGATTGGGCCTGGCAGAAGTATATAGACGGTTGCGCCAATCACTGGATGCCACAGGAAGTGAATATGACAACAGATATTTCCCTGTGGAAAAGTAAAGACGGATTGACAGAAGATGAACGCCGAATCGTCATGCGCTCTCTCGGCTACTTCTCAACGGCTGACTCTTTGGTGGCCAACAATCTGGTGCTCGCCGTTTATCGCCTGATTACCAATCCGGAGTGCCGCCAATATATTTTGCGCCAGGCATTCGAAGAAGCGATTCACACCCATGCCTATCAATACTGTATTGAATCCCTGGGGATGGATGAAGGCGAAGTGTTCAATATGTATCGCGAAGTCGCCTCTGTTGCCAACAAGGCCGCCTGGAGCATTGCACACACACAGGGACTGTCGGATCCCACTTTCCAAACCGGCACTCCGGAAGCCGATCAAGAGCTATTGCGTAACTTAGTGGGTTTTTACGCCGTAACAGAAGGTATTTTCTTTTACTGCGGTTTCACTCAGATTTTATCCATGGGTCGCCGCAACAAAATGACTGGGGTCGCCGAACAGTTCCAGTACATTCTGCGCGATGAATCCATGCATTTAAACTTTGGTATTGATGTCATCAATCAGATCAAACTTGAAAATCCCCACTTGTGGTCTGCTGAATTTCAAGAAGAAGTGATCCAAATGATTCTCGAGGGAACCGAGCTGGAAATTGCCTATGCCCGCGATACTATGCCTCGCGGAGTTCTGGGCATGAACGCCGCCATGATGGAAACCTACTTGCAATTTATTGCCAACCGTCGTTTGGCGCAGCTGGGACTGAGCGAACAATATCCGGGCGTGAAAAATCCTTTCCCATGGATGAGTGAAATTATGGACTTACGCAAGGAAAAAAACTTCTTTGAAACCCGGGTGATTGAATACCAGACTGGTGGCGCACTTAACTGGGATTAACATTTTATGGGTGTTGTGTAACCGTATTGAATCGGCAGACACATCCTTAATTAAGTCCGAAACTAAGGCGAGCTGGGGCAGCGCCCTCCACTAATTTCCTTTATCAGGCTACAGCGCGACCCAAGTGTTCTAATCAGGGTCGCCGTAAAGGTATTCAGCGCGAGACGCGGTCCCACGGTTATCTCTTCGTGGCTCGCGTGTCGACTAAGCCAATTAACTGTGGGTCATCAATACACGCCAACGTGCCAGGAATATACATGGATAAAGGTAGACCACACACAGCTGCCCGCGTTACCGATAATCACTTGGCTAAGTAATGAAATCATGATTGAATCCACCGCTATCAGCGACCATGCCAAAGTAGTTCCAACGACTACTGAACATGCCGGCGAGGAGTCGGCAGGAAAGCCGGCACAAGGAAAAACTCCTCTCGCACTGATATATGGGCAAGCTCTAACGGAACTGCCGAAGGATCTTTACATCCCTCCCGATTCCCTCAAGGTAATCCTCGAAGCCTTTGAAGGACCTCTGGACCTTCTGTTGTATTTGATTCGCCGACAAAATCTAGACATCTTGAACATCAACGTGGCAGAAGTTACGCACCAGTACGTTATCTATGTGGAAATGATGGATGCCATGCAATTTGAGCTGGCCGCCGAATACCTGGTAATGGCGGCCATGTTGACAGAAATCAAATCCCGTATGCTGCTGCCGCGACGCGAGGAAAACGACGATGACGAGGAGGATCCACGCGTCGCTTTAATGCGCCGCATACAGGATTATGAACGCTTCAAGCAGGCTGCAGAGGACATAGATGCCATGCCCCGCTTGCATCGCAACATCCACGAGGCCTGCGTTCACACACCGGACCAACAACTGTCACGCCCCGAGCCAGACTTAGAACTAAAGGAAATTCTGCTCGCTCTATCGGAGATCCTAAAGCGCGCGGATATGTTCGAAAAGCACCGCGTACAAAGGGAGCAACTCTCCACTCGCGAGCGTATGACCCAAATATTGGAGACACTGAACCAGAAAAAAACCTTTGTGCCTTTTATTAGTCTATTCAGATTCAAAGAGGGCCGCATGGGTGTTATCGTGACTTTCTTGGCCGTAATGGAGCTGGTAAAAGAATCGCTGATTAACATGGTACAGAGCGAACCTTTTGGGCCTATTCACATTAAATCCTGCTCCGAATAGCACAGTCGTCGTAAAGTTATATGGAATCCAAAGATATACAGCGCATTATCGAAGCCGCCATGTTGGCTTATAGCCAGCCACTGAGTGTCGACAAGCTCCAGTCTCTCTTCGCAGAGGACCACCTGGGCCCGGGAGAACAACAACTTCCTGAAAAGGCGGCAATTTTGGAAGTATTAGAACAACTGGCGCAATCCTGCGAAGGACGCGGTTTTGAATTAAAACAAGTCAGCACCGGTTGGCGTTTTCAAATTCGAGAAAACATGGCCCGATGGGTCAATCGACTGTGGCAGGAAAAGCCTCCGCGCTACTCTCGCGCCCTATTAGAAACCCTTGCGATTATTGCCTATCGCCAGCCAGTCACTCGCGGTGATATTGAAGATATTCGCGGTGTTTCGGTTAGCTCCGCCATTATCAAAACACTGGCCGAGCGAGAGTGGATAAAGGTCGTCGGTCAGCGCGACGTTCCCGGCCGTCCTTCACTGTACGCGACCACAAGATCATTTCTGGACTACTTCAATTTACAGAATTTAGAGCAGCTGCCCCCCTTGAAAGAACTGGATAACAGCGAATCAGAAGATCTACAGCTAGGGCCAGCACCCACAGGAGATGGGGGTCGCGATAAGCAACGAGATCACCGCGAGTCGAAAAAAAACCCTAGCGGCGATATATTCGCCCAAAATAGTGTCGAAACTACACAGCTCGAGATAATAAGCGAAGGCGGGATAACCCAGGACGAAAAAATCGTTCCGGATAGCGCCTTATTAAAAACCAACCCATAAATGAAACCTACTCCTCACTCACATCATGATTAAAAGCGATTCACCCAAAAGCTCGCCTCAGGGCGAGAAAATCCAGAAAGTACTCGCGCGTGCCGGTTACGGCTCACGGCGCGAACTGGAACAGGTCATCAAGCAAGGTCGAGTTACCGTCAATGGACGCATCGCTCACTTAGGCGATCGCATTGAGCTCAAAGACCGCGTTGAATTGGACCGTAAAAAAATTCGCATGGATGTCCTCGAAAAAGAGAGACTGCAAGTATTACTCTACAACAAACCGGAAAAAGAAATCTGTTCTCGTTCCGATCCAGAGGGAAGAAAAACGGTGTTTGAGAGTCTGCCCCACTTAAAAATGGGTAGATGGATAGCCGTTGGCCGGCTCGATTTCAACACCAGTGGCCTACTTCTTTTTACCAATGACGGCGAATTAGCCAACCGCTTAATGCATCCATCGTCGGGGATTGATCGCGAGTATTTAGTGCGCATACGCGGCGATGTTAATGACACCATGAAGGCTCAGCTACGCAAGGGCATATTACTGGGAGAAAGCGTAGCCCGCTTTACCGACATTGTCGATGTCGATGGCGACAGCAGCGGTAGCAATCACTGGTTTTACTGTGTAGTGATGGAGGGTCGCAATCGAGAAGTCAGGCGACTTTGGGAATCTCAAGGCGTGCAAGTAAGCCGACTGAAACGCGTTCGCTTTGGCAATCTTTTTATACCCTCCCACGTTCGCGCGGGACAGTGGATCGAGCTGGACGATCGCGAAATAGGGGAGTTATGCGTCACGGCGAGCATAGAGGCTCCACTAAAAAATAAAAAGTTGACTCGAGAGCAGAAAACAATCAGAGAGCGTCATCAGAAAAAGTTGCGGGCTACATCGTTGCGCAAGAACAAGTGAACCGAGATGGCCCCAGCCAATTGCACTGGATCAGCACGGTCTTGGCAATAAACTATAACCCGATAAAACGGGTAACCAGTTAACGGCGACTCAAACAAAAACCAGCAACGCTGTATTCACGTAACAGTAGTTATCGAGTAAAGATAAAAAAACACCTTGAAACTACAAATATGTCGTGACGCGTTCGCGGTACAGCCTGGCATCCCCTGAAGGAATAGAAGCTAAGATGAGTAGCCAGAGCCAGGATGACATAAGCCTTGTCTCCTACCTCTAAAGATTTGAGGTCTCGGGATGCTTTGCACAGTCGCCTCATGAGTAAGCAGCAAATAGCTTGTTAGTAGACACCGAATAGGGAGCACCCGCCCATGAAAAAGTCCACGCTAATATTCACCCTAGTTTTCATCTCAGCACTTTTATCTGGCTTTTCGCTAACCGCCCGCGCCAGCTGCCCCGAATGGATGAATCAAGATTTTCGCAAGCTACACTCTGGTGAAACCTTAAATTTATGCGCATTAGCGGATAATAAACCGATGCTGATCGTCAACACCGCCAGCCACTGTGGCTTCACTTACCAATTTAAAGCTTTAGAGACCGTTCATAAAAACTACGAAAACCAGGGCTTACAGGTCATCGGCTTTCCCAGTAACGATTTTCGCCAAGAGGCCAAGGATGAAGCCAAAACTGCCAAGATCTGCTTCGTAAATTACGGCGTCAGTTTCACCATGGCCGCGCCAATTCATGTCAAAGGTCAGGAGGCGCACCCACTCTTTCAAGCTTTGGCTGAAAAATCTCAAGTTCCGCAATGGAATTTTGGTAAGTACCTTATTAGTGCCGACGGCAGCTCAGTACAATATTTTGGTTCGAGAGTCGAACCGGATTCAAAAATACTCACCCAGGCAATCGAAACCTTGATTAGCAATTAACGCACCGATTTAAAAAATCTCTGATTAATTCATGGATGAATAGATCGGAGCATTCTTAAAACCACTCGCACTGCTAGGTACTTGAGAGTCCAATTTTCAGGTGAGCATCTCATGTTCCAAGTTTAAGACCCATCACTGTTTGGCAACCATCTCTTAGAGCCCGCGCACGCGCTCAGTAAAAAGTTTCGATCCAGTAATGGGTAAACACATAGAATCACTGTGTTGCGCTTCAAGGCACGCTGCTGTAGTCCATCTCGGGCAGATTGAGTTCCCACTCTTATCTCTGAAAAACACGATCCACAGCAAGAAGTGCTTACTCCTTCGATGAATCGAAATATCTACCGAACTCCGCTCAATCCATTTCCAATACAGCAAGCAACTGTCAGATAAAAAAGCTAACTGCTACAATGGCCGGCTCCAATTTTGTGCATCCTAAAACGCTATGAGCGACCGTTCCGATTTTCCCAAAACTCCCAATCCAACAGCTTCCAACAGCTCCCTAAGCTACAAAGATGCGGGCGTCGATATCGATGCCGGTAACGCGCTAGTCGAACGTATCAAGGGTGTGGCAAAACGCACGCGTCGGCCCGAGGTACTATCCGGCCTCGGCGGCTTTGGCGCGCTCTGTCAATTGCCATCCAACTACCGAGAGCCAGTTTTAGTTTCTGCAACCGATGGTGTGGGCACTAAGCTGCGGTTGGCGATAGCACTCGACCAACATGAAACTATCGGTATCGACTTGGTCGCCATGTGTGTCAACGATTTGGTGGTCTGCGGCGGCGAGCCACTTTTTTTTCTGGATTACTACGCGACTGGAAAATTAAATGTCGAAATAGCGGCTAATGTCGTCGAGGGTATCGGCGCGGGATGTGAGCAGGCAGGCTGCGCCCTAGTCGGCGGAGAAACCGCGGAAATGCCCGGCATGTATCAGGGGGAAGATTACGATTTAGCGGGATTTTGTGTCGGCGTTGTCGAAAAATCAAAAATTATCGACGGCAGCAAAGTGGCCGAGGGCGATTGCCTTATTGCGCTCGCCTCCAGCGGTGCGCACTCCAACGGTTATTCATTAATTCATAAAATACTGGAAACGAACCAGGTCGACCTACAACAATCTATGGGTAGTACAACGCTGGCTCAGGCATTGCTGGCACCCACTCGAATTTACGTCAAATCTCTGTTGCGATTGATGGAAGTTCTGCCTGTCCATGCAATTTCCCATATTACCGGCGGTGGCTTGTTGGAAAACATTCCCCGAGTTCTGCCAGAAAGCAGTGCAGCGGTGATTGATACCCAGAGCTGGCAAATACCCGAACTGTTTCAGTGGCTACAAGCTCAAGGCAATATAAAAACCAGAGAGATGTACCGCACCTTTAATTGCGGTGTCGGCATGGTTATCTGTGTCAGTCCCGAACACCGGCAGGCCGCTTTGGATACTCTCGAGACCTGCGGTGAAGAAGCCTGGGTCATTGGCCACGTCAGCGCCAGTTCCGATAAAACCGTGATACTGGATGGCTCCCACTAATGTCCGCACCTTGCGCCACCGTGGTGCTGATTTCAGGGAGTGGCTCCAATTTACAGACGCTAATTGACGCCCAACAAAGCGGTACACTTAATATCGCCATCAAAGCAGTCATCAGCAACAAAGCCAATGCTTACGGGTTGCAACGCGCACGCGAAGTGGGAGTACCGACACAGGTCATCGAACACACAGAGTATGCGGATCGAAGTCAGTTTGAACGCGAATTGAGGAAACACATTGATCTTTTTCAGCCAAATTTGGTGTTACTAGCGGGGTTTATGCGTATTCTGACACCGGCGTTTGTTCGCCATTATCGCGGGCGAATGCTGAACATCCACCCCTCGCTACTGCCCAAGTATCCGGGTCTGCATACGCATAGACGGGCATTGGCCGCGGGAGACAGCGTTCACGGAGCTACCGTACACTTTGTCACGGAAGCTCTGGATGGCGGACCGCCTATCGTTCAAGCAAGTGTCCCGGTGCTCCCCGGCGATACAGAGACTGCGCTGGCTAAACGTGTGTTGGCTCAGGAACACGTCATCTATCCAATGGCGGCGAACTGGTTTGCTGAACGACGGCTATCGATGGCGGAAAATTGCGCACTTTTGGACGGGGAACCTTTACTGCCCTTTGGTTATCGAATTGATTCAGAGAATCACCGTATGAGTGGTCGGAATGTCGGGAAATAGCACCAACGAATCGCGGCAGCCGCGAGCGATTAATAACACGCGAGCAATTAACAACAACAGGCTGCCTTTAACGCTCGGGATAAGGTATTTTCTGCTGGCAGTCACCTTCAACTTCAGTTGCGTTCATGCCGGTTGGGCCGACCCATTGCCGTTTTTTACCGCAAATTACGATGCCACGATCAAAGGCTTTTCCTTAAAGGCCACACGAGTATTCCAACCCCTGGAGAATAATCAGGCTGAACTGAGCCTTGCAGCGGAGTCTTTAATCGCCAGCATTAGTGAAAACTCGCGATTTATCTGGGAGAATGATCGCATTCAACCTCTGCGTTTCAGTTATCAAAGTAATATTATTGGCCGTCAAAGCGCGCGCAGCCTGACTTTTAATGCCGACAAAAATACTATTCTCAGTTCCTATAAAAAACGGCAAACCGAGCTACCAAACCCGCTAAAGGCGCTAGACACTCTCAGCTTTCAATTACAGTTGCAATACGATCTACTGAGGCAACGGGATAACTTAAGCTATCAGATTGCCGATAAAGATCGTATAAAACCCTACTATTTCAAGATTGTCGATCAAGAGATTATCGATACTCCCATCGGCCTCTTGAAAACCACCAAGGTCGAGATCATTCGCGAGCATAAAGATCGTCTGACTTATCTGTGGATGGCCTCCGATTGGCACTATCTGCTAACTCGCATTGTGCAATACGAAGAAGGTAAAAAAGTATTTCAGTTAGAACTCACCGGCGCTACTGTCGGTGAAAAAGCGGTGACTGCCCATTCAAATGCGGCAGACTCATCGGAAAACCGTAAAAAAGATCACTGATATAGTCGTGGCTTCTGCAAAAGAAGCATTATAATTCGCGCTTTTAAAATTAGATTAGTTTATGACCGTTCGCACTCGCATCGCACCTTCGCCAACTGGATCTCCTCATGTTGGCACTGCCTACATCGCTCTCTTCAATCTTTGCTTTGCTCGCCAGCACCAAGGGCAGTTCATTCTGAGAATTGAGGATACTGACCAGTCCCGTTCAAATGCCGAATCCGAACAGGCGATATTCGATAGCCTGCGCTGGCTCGGTCTCGATTGGGACGAGGGCCCGGACAAAGGCGGCCCTTGCGGTCCCTACCGACAGAGTGAACGAGCAACGATTTACCGCGACTATGCGGAACAGCTGGTCGTCAGTGGTCACGCCTTTTACTGTTACCGCACCCCGGAAGAATTGCAGGTACTGCGCGAAGCCCGGCGAACCCAAGGAGGATTTGCTGCCTTAAAACCCAGCGAGTTAAAACTCCCGGATAAAGAAGTTGAAAGCCGTAAAGCGGCTAGCATGCCCGCGGTTATTCGTATGATGGTTCCCGAAGAAGATGGGCCATGCCCGGTGGACGATATGTTACGCGGTTCTATCGAATTGAACTGGGGACAGGTTGACGCACAAATTCTGCTTAAATCCGATGGCATGCCCACTTATCATCTGGCCAATGTGGTGGACGATCACTTGATGGACATCAGCCATGTGATTCGCGGTGAAGAGTGGATTAATTCCGCGCCAAAACATCAATTGCTCTATCAATATTTTGGCTGGGATATGCCGGTCTTGTGTCACCTGCCTTTGCTGCGCAACCCAGATAAATCCAAGCTCAGTAAACGTAAAAACCCTACCAGTATTGCTTACTATGAACGTATGGGCTTTCTGCCAGAGGCATTATTGAACTATCTCGGACACATGGGCTGGTCCATGCCCGATGAGCGCGAAAAATTTACTCTGGATGAGATGATGGAGGCTTTCGATATTCGACGGGTATCCCTGGGAGGGCCGATCTTTGACGTTGAAAAACTCAGCTGGCTCAATGGTCTATGGATTCGTGAAACGCTATCCGTCGAGCAAGTGGCCGAGCGTTTGCAACAGTGGGCATTTAATTCTGAAAATCTGCTAAAGATACTTCCCCACGCTATTCCAAGAATGGAGAAACTGAGTGACTTCGCGCCGCTCTCTGCGTTTTTAGCATCCGGATTATTACCTGTAGAAATCGATAAATATCAGTCGCTAAAACTGGACGACGATCAGCTAAAGCAAGTCCTGCAATTTTCACTATGGCGTCTAGAGGCCCTGAATGAATGGAAGAGAGATCGCATTTTCTCCGAACTCAAGTCGCTGGCAGACGCAATGCAAATCAAGTTAAAAGATTTTTTATCGCCGTTGTTTTTAGCTATTGCCGGCACCACCTCATCTTTTTCGGTGATGGATGCCATGGTTCTCCTGGGACCCGATATCAGCCGCGCCCGCGTACGCCACGCCATGCATGAAGTCTGCGGCGAGATAGGTAAGAAACCGTTAAAGAAGTTGGAAAAAATTTACCAGTCGTTAACTTAGGACTTTGCAGTCAATACGCTTACCCTATTTTAGCCATACATAATCTGGCATTAAGGCTGTCTTTGAATACGCTTTTGATAGCTAAGCCTGCCATTAATATCTCTCAATTCAACCGTCATTGTCTGATTGTCAACAGCGACTCTACCGAACCCTCTCTGCAGAAATATAATGTTAGCTTCCGAGTTTTCTAATTTGATTCCTGAATCTATAAATCTACCACCGCCATTGGTACCGAGGTGAAGGGGTTCGCCTTCTCTTTGTAATAATTGTTGGAATGGATCGTTAGCGCTAATGTAAAGATCGACATCGAGATCCTTAGCAATGGGAAGAAGCTCATTCAAAATCCTAGTCTTAGCTAAACCATTATGAGTCATGCTGCGAATAGGATAGTGGTTAACAATAATTTTCCAGATGGGGTCACCCGGCTTTCTCATTTCATCTTTTAAAAATTGTACTTGTCTATCCGGATTTTTTTCCATCAATATAGCATCCAGAAATACCATTCTTGCTAAGACGCGACCATTTACCCCACCAAAATCAATGGCATAAAAATAGTAAGGCATACGCCACCTGCCACTACCAAGCTTGTCCTGCGAATACTTTATCTGTGGAACAACTGTTCCATAGTGGTCGTGATTTCCAGCGACCGCATAAAAAGGTAAGTTTTGAAGGTGTTCTCCCGAATATAATTCTTCAAAATCTTTAGTCCAACGCTTATCTCTTACTGATTTGACACCGCTGGGATAAAAATGATCACCCGCCTGAACAACAAAATCAGTAGGGTATTCGCCTGCAATTCTGTTCATGGATTCAGCGATTTTTTTTACGGGCTCATTACCATAACCTTGTCGTCCAACGGCTAAAAAGCTAATCTCTTCGGAGGTTTCTAACGAGGAGGAGCTCAGTTGTTCCGGGGTCACGTCAATTTTACTATCACAGCCACCAATAAGAACTAAAAGCCACATCAATAAAAATAAATTCATTATCTTTTTCATATACTGGTTACCAATTGATTTGAGATTTTGGCTTATTTTAAAACGTTTTTCTTTTTATATCCAATACTGGATCAGAGACACATCATGCGCTGCAATACTTCCTGTAAGCTCTCAGTTTCCTGCATAAAGCAAGTAAGGAGCGAGAGCTGGATGCGATAAGCCTCGATTCTTAGCCCCGAAGATTTGAAATCTCAGGGTGTTGTTAAGCTAAGCGCTGTGTGTCACCAAAGATATTTAAACCAGAAACAGAACATATCCCCATTACTGTTCTCAGCGAGTTTTATGTATCTTGGAAAATACCGGTCTGCTTGCCGTCCAGACTTTTAGTATTTTTTTCTTTCCAGTATTCCTCAATACCTTTGCGACCACGCTTGTCAGCCCATTTATCTAAAGTTGGACGCTCGCCAACTAATTCATAATAGGGAACAGCGTAACCACAGGAAGTTTGGACAAGCTCTACATCAACATCGAATATTTGACGCGCTCCGGTGTATTGCGGGAACAATTCTGCCAATTGCGGCCAGTTATTATCTCGAGGATGAACAATGCGAGCTTGACCATACAGCCTCAATATAAGCGGCTGCTTATCGAAAGAGCAAAACATAATGGTCATTCTGCTGTTTTCAAGCACATGTGCGGCCGTTTCGTTGCCGCTCCCCGTCAGGTTTAACCATACCACCCTGGAATCAGTGATAACCCTGAAGCTATCCATACCCTTTGGCGAAACATTTACGAAACCATCGCCGACAGCCGTTCCAACAAAGAAAATATGTTGACTTTCTATAAAAGCCACATGTTTATCTGTGAGCGCACTGAATTTTTCGGCCATTTTTTCTCCTGATAGTTGGAGCCACTCGGCAAGGTGCTGTCCAAGTCTGCTATTACAAACTCATTGAGTTTATCGAATACACAACTATTGTGGAAGACTGTGTGCCAGATGGCTTGATTTGCAGGGTACGCAGCCTGAGAACGACCGTTCAGACTGGAAATGAGGGGCGAGTTACAATCTTATAACATTGATACGCCAATATTTTCATCGAAAGTGATAAAACGCTGAGTGTATCTTTGATGCTGATTTTTTTGATCCAGATAGCGAAAGCTGACATAAGTCAGAGAGCCGGTTTTATCGAATATTTGTTTTTGTGCATCGACAATTACCCAACGCTTGCCATCATAGTATTCCGCCCAATTGTGATAGTCATTGGCATGAACCACCGTCGATTTTCCCTCGACAACAAAGCCGCCCACTGCACGAGTGGGAATATTATTTAAACGCGCCAGAGCCATAAAAGCGTGCATCATTTCCGTGCAGTCACCCTTTCTCTGTTCAACGGCGTATTTGGCACCTTTGGCCTGGGCGACATAATTCAACACTTGAACATTATTAATTAGCCAGACGTAAATATTTTTTGCAATTTGATTCTGGTCTTGGCCGCCAAACTGTTGCGCCAATTGAATCAAAGACGGGTGATCCATATTTAAATAGAGCGTATTTTCCAGATAAAAATCCAGGTCATTAGCTTCCATCTCCACCTGATGGGTCGCAGAGGCGACCTCCATAGTGATGGTGAGTGTTTTGGAGCCGAAAGGCGGAATCAATAAATCACTCAATTCAAAAGAATAATTGCCATTTTCATCCATCACTAATTCAGAAGGCTGATTGCTTGTGTGCGCTATTAGTTTTTGCTTTTCGTTGCGTTGATGCGGCGCAAACATTGAAAACTTAGCGTTTTCAATGACATGATTGCTCTGGCTCTTAAGTAAAAAACCATAGCGGAGGTAAACATTGTTATCGTAAACGGGATTTCTCAACGTTTCCGGCTTGGGTGAAAAACTAAAATAAGCAACCAGCGACAATATAGCCGTCACAGAAAGGACTAAAAAAGAATAAATATAATATTTAGACATAGGTTTAACTGTTCGTCAGAGAATTAATAAAGTAGTCATTACATTTGACACGAAAAGCGATTGGGAATAGTCATACGATTAAAATTGCTCCACGCAGTCGTTTCCAAAAAATTCAATAACGCTTGAACTCCGCCCTCTAAAAAATAGACACGACTGGATAATTTATTATGATCAAGTACACCGTAATGCTGGTGGCCGGTCGTGCTCACGACAATAATGGACTTTTGTAAAACAGACGGGACATCGCTTTGGCCATGTATTTTTTCGAGCTGAGCAAAAAAATCATCTTCGCTGGCACGTTGTCTTACAAGTTGAATGGGTAGCTTTTTCTCTGCTAGCAACTGCTGATCATTTTCATCCCCGGCAACAAAAATTATTCCACCAAGATAAAACTCTTCCATAGCCATCTTTGGGTTAATCGCTGTTAATACGGCAGCATGCCTGGAACCGTGGACAGATTGACCACTGGCTACAGCCGCGTTGATTCCGCCTTTTAAAATATTAACCTGCTCAAAACCGGCTTGTTTTAGCTCTGAACACAAACGCAGCAAGCGGCGATAACTGGCACCGTGATCTAGAATTAACAGCGGTCGCTGTTTGAGGTAATTTTTAGTTTTAATAATGTGGGGAGGTAAATTGATAGAACCATTGATATGAACATTCGCAAAATCTTGTTCTGGCCTGACATCAATCCACTGGTAATTTATATTGGAATTATTAACCGTCTGCCCGTCAATAAAACAACTTGACGCTTGTACATCTTCGGCCTGACCGGTAAACAACGAAGTTAAATCGTTTAGCTTATAACTATTATCGATTTCGCAGTTATCGGCTGCGTGAATATTGCCAGCGGCAATAAATAATATTACTAATAAGAAAATTAAACGCATTAATGCTTTCCCTGTATTAAAAAACTCCTTTCAACCACATTTTTATTATCGATCATCGATTCCTTTCTGAATAAATTTCTTAGCTAGACGTAGGTTGGGATAAGGGACGAATCCCAACACGAACAACCACACGCCCCCCACGTAAAATTATTTAAACGCCGTACATGCCAATATATTTTCGGTATTCCATTTTGGGTTTTTTGATTTAACTCCCCGGAAAACCATGAGCATGGTCATGTTGGGGTTCATGCTTCACCCCAACCTACAAGTTGTATTTATTTAACACTTTCTGAAAATCGGGTCTTACCATGATCCTGCCGTTAACATCGACAACCGGAAGGTTGTAGCTTCTGATGGAAATTCCTGAAGACTCCATTCTCTGGTGTAGACTGTACGCCACTTCCTGCTCATCAACAATAAAATAACGATAATTTAGGCCCTCATTTTTCAGATTTGAAATCATATTTTGAGTAAATCCACATGAATTTCTGCCATATACTGCCACATAGGATTCAGCATAAAGTGGCGCTAGCGGAACATCTCTAAAATTTTCCCAGGCTTGAAATCCACCAAAGGCTATAATGGCCAAGATAAATAGTTTCTTCATTATTTAATTAATCCCTTAACCGTCATATTCTATAAAACCTTACATTAAAAATACTTTACCGATTTATATTTATTTTCTTGTATAGCTCTATTAGGATCAAAGCCCTTTTGAGTTAATTTTAATTGGCCGCCCACGGCGAGTAATGCCAACTTTGCATTGGAGCTGCTTTTCTAGCTTTTCTCGAAACAAATCATTTCCCAAGGGGGTTCCGGTTTGCGAAGCATCTCGAATTTTCTTCATATCTGCTTTATCAAGATCATATCGAAAAAGTTCTGCGTATGCATGATGCCTGTTTTGGCTACAAGCCCCAAGAGTCTTGTAAATTGGGTGCATGGTAATAAAACTGATTTCCCGAATGCCAACATTATGACAAAAGCTCGACCAGCGATAATGACCAGGTAATTTAACCATACCTGCTCTAACAGGATTCAGCTCAATATAGCGCATGACTTTCAGAAAGTAGTTATCTCCCTGGACTAAACTGGCTTTATAGCGACCTTCCCATAAAGAGCCACTCTTACCATATTTGTGATTGACATAAGGCACATAACGGCGGCCAATATATTGCATAAACAGACTGATATCCTTACCTTCCAGTGGTGTAACCAACAGATGAACATGATTGGTCATTAGCACAAAAGCATGAATAGCCACTCGATATTTACGGCTCGCTTCTTTTAACCAGTATGAATAAGTGGCGTAATCCTGACTTTCAAAAAATATCGGCTCCCGTGAGTGACCCCGCTGAACGAGATGGGCTGGCACAGCCGGCAGATAAAATCGCCTTTTCCTTGGCATGACTTCTGTCCTAAAAAAATTAATCCATTTTATTAAATTAAAGGGCTTTGACCCGAATGGCGCTAAGTTAAGGGTATTCAGCCTTGAAATATCAGGTACTCAAATCATCCAGCAATGAGACAATACGGGATGGAAAATAAGACTCTCTACCTACCTGGATTTCACCTCTCCACACTGCGCCGAAAGCCCCGTTCTGCCAGTCAAGTCTTGGCTGACAAACTTGAGCAATTGAAGCAAAACTCACTCGGTCAACTTGGCGAATGTTTTAGCGGCTTTATTCCAAAGCGCTTTCTCCAGCCAGCAAGATCAGGCGCATTGAGTCGACAACGTTTTTTCAGTAAAGAAAATACATTCTGGGCCTTTTTCTCTCAGGTACTGGATGCCGACGGAGGTTGTAAGGAGGTGGTTCGGAAACTTCAGGCACTGTCTGCAATGAAGTCAAAACCCTTGCCCTCATCATCGACAGCCGCTTACTGTCAGGCACGTAAGAAACTGGATTGTTATAGTCTTACGTCAATACTCCAACACACAGCGAAACGTCTTCAGTCTATGACGGATACAGGTCGATTGAATGGTCGACGCGTTGTCGTCGTAGACGGCACTGGCCTCAGCATGCCGGACACGGTAGATAATCAACAAGCATGGCCTCAGCAACGCAATCAAAAGCCAGGCTGCGGCTTTCCGAGCGCCTCTCTTTGCGCCTGTTTTGTCTACAAACAGGTGCCTTGTTGAGTTATGAATTAGGCAACAAAAAAAGCCACGAACTGCCAATGCTACGCAAACAGTGGGGTACCTTCAAAGCCGGTGATATTTTCCTCGGAGACAAGGGTTTTTGTAGCTATTACGATGTGTTCAGCTTTAAAGAAAGAGGCGTCGATTCTGTCATTACTCTGGCGCGGCGCGTACCCGTTAGCGATGCCGAATCGGTCAAAGTATTAGGCAAAGACAATCTTCTCATCAAATGGAAGAAACCGGTAAGAACTAAAGCCTCAAGTTATTCACAAAAAGAGTGGGAAGGCTTGCCAGAAACGCTGCTGCTTCGTCAGCTCAAAGTCACTGTCAAGACGCCAGGTTTTAGAGTCACTACGTTTTACATCATCACCACCTTGCTCGATGCGGAGGACTACCCGGCGAACGATGTTGCCGATTTATACCAGCAACGCTGGGACGTTGAGCTGTTTTTTCGGGATATATTACGTTGTAAAACACCCGACATGGTGCGTAAGGAAATATTGATGCACTTGATAGCCTACAACTGTATTCGCAGTCTCATGATTGAGTCAGCAGATAGCGGAGGAGTGAGCGTTCGCAGCGTCAGTTTTAAAGGCAGTGTATAGGCGTTACGACAGTGGGAGCCACATTTGAATCAGAGTAAAATGAGTCGTCAGGAACAAAGTCGATTAATCCGGCTTCTTCTTGAATCGATAGCGGGTAATATCATTTCAGAACGACCGGGTAGAAGTGAACCCAGAGCGGTTAAACGAAGGCCTAAACCGTATCGAAAATTAACCGTTCCAAGACATGAAATGACTGAGAAAATAAAGAGGGGAAAAAATCATGCAAAAGCCGCTTAACTTAGCGCCATTCGGCTTTGACCCCTTTAATTTATCGATTCTTATCACGGCAGCATCTTGCCCTTCATTTTAAAAAACAGAAACAGCAGTAACGGATACAGCACCAAAGCTAAGCACCGACCACCTATGCTAGGCATGAGAAGTCCCATCTCTAGCCTTTCAAACAGAGGGGCAACAATTATATAGATCGGATAATAATAGCCCGTATCAAGAGCTAGCCAAATTAAACCGTTCGATTCATTTACTATTGCCAAAAGATATGTAGCTACTGGAAAAAGTATTATCAAAAGATAGATATATATCCTTAGCCTCCTAACCATTAATTACACCTCATACCACTACGCGTCATGCGACAAGCTGGAGGATTGGCTAGTCGGTCATACTCCTGCCTCAAGGCATCTGAGAAATGCTGACAATTCATACCTGCAACACAGTAAGTATTGTTATCCCAATCACCACGAATATTATCCGATGCTTGGCGCATCAAATTATCGTCATAGACAGGGCCAAAAAAGTCATAATCACTTCGGTCATAACCGTTTTCTGACCGGACATCACCATCTTCACCGCAAATCGCGGGGCCGTTTCCATTTCCATCGCCAGCAAAAAATCCGACGTTTTCATTCGGGTTATCATCAAACCAAAGCTGTTCGTGTGCACGGTGATGGTTACTACTTCCATCAGGAGTGCTGTGGCTATTGTAATAAGCTTCATCACCTCCTAACGGCCTAAACCCAAATCTTGCCAATCCCAATGGGTCTACATAACTTAGCGGATTTCCACCAACATAAGCATACGTATTAATTCCACCCTGAAGACCTATGGGATCACTCGTAATATAACGTCCTGTCTTGGGATCATAATACCTAAAGTAGTTGTAATCTATTGCGTCCGACGGGAGATCGTAGCTAAAACCCTCACAACCCCTATGCCACCTGCCCTCGTTGGCGGCGAAGGCCCGAAACGCACTCAGCCTTAAAGTCACAATCCCCGACGCGGGTTTTTGCCTACAGGACGTAGGTGCGCA
>JBLIHY010000003.1:0-45445 GCA_047634655.1 Cellvibrionaceae bacterium | reverse complement strand
GAGGTTATTGGTTTATCGAGCCGAGGAGAGATTTCCCTGGCGGACTATTTAGAACCAGATCTGGTTATTTATGTGCTTGGCAATGAAACTCGGGGAATAAGCGATTTAGTCGCTAAACAGTGCAATCGGAAACTAAAAATCGATATGAATAGAGGCGTAGAGTCGCTAAATGTCGCTGTAACGGCAGGAATTATCGCTTTTCGCAGTGCACTATAGCCTCTTTCTTTTTACAGCCATCAAAAATTTTTTGTAATTTATAATTTAGTCGAGATAACAAAACGAGTGAGCGAGCGCAAATGCGTTACTACTCAGATAATCAAATCGGTTAATTTTCGTGGGCTAGGCTTTGCAAAGCAGCGACTGATAAAAAACTAGTAAAAATAGTGTAAAGCCCATTCCAATGGCTATTCCCACTCCTCAATCCATGCTGTTTGGATAGCCTCGAGAATTTTTTCGCTGGAACGATTCGGCTCGTCGTCAAAGTCCGACAAAGCGACGACGTAATTGCGCAGATCCACAAAGTTGATGTAGCGAGGGTCAATATCAGTATGAGTATCGGCCAAGGCAATAGCGATATCTTGCACGTCGATCCACTTCATAACAGTGCTCTCTAGTTATTTTCAGAAACCATATTGATGGTGTATTTAGGAATTTCAATCACCAAATCTTCATCTGCGACAATTGCCTGACAACTCAGGCGTGACTCCGGCTCAAGCCCCCAGGCTTTATCGAGGTAATCGTCTTCCAATTCGTCGGCCATTTCCATAGAGTCGTAACCCTCGCGAATGATAACGTGGCAGGTTGTACACGCGCAGCTCATCTCGCAGGCGTGCTCGATTTCCAAACCTTCATTAAGTGCATTTCGGCATATACTTTCTCCACTCTTGGCCTCGATGACAGCACCTTCTGGACAAATTTCTGCATGGGGTAAGAAAACAATTTTTGGCATTGTGTCTACTGTTTTGACTTTAAGATGGGTGATCAAATTCGTTCAGGTGATGGCCCGATAAGGCTTTTTTGATATTGTTATCCATGCGCCGGGCGGCAAAGCCGTCTGACAACCGGCCAACACGCTCGGTTTCTTCACGAATGGCATTAGCATCAATGCCATGACGTATTTTCTCAAGCTTGTTTAGTGCAGCCGATAACTCTTGATATTCGTCGTTGGCAAGTAGCTCGCGGCCATCCTCAGCCAGAGTTGAGGACAGGACGCCAACCAGTTGTTCGGCCTCTATCTGCTGCTCGCGCAATGCACGGGTGCTTATGTCTTCCTGGGCATGGTCAAGTGAACTCCGAAGCATCTGTGTAACTTCCTGATCGCTCAGCCCATAAGAAGGCTTCACAGTCACATCGGCCACTACTCCAGTAGACGTCTCGCGCGCAGAGACACTCAACAAACCGTCGGCATCTACCTGGAAGGTTACGTCTACATGAGCCGCCCCAGCGACCATCGGAGGAATGCCACGCAGTTCGAAGCGCGCCAGCGAGCGGTTATCGCTAACCAGTTCGCGCTCACCTTGAAGTACGTGTATGGACATCGCTGTCTGACCGTCTTTAAAGGTGGTGAATTGCTGGGTTTTTGCCACGGGAACGGTGGTATTGCGATGAACAATTTTTTCCACTAGGCCCCCCATAGTTTCGAGTCCCAGAGACAGGGGCACCACATCTAATAGAAGGATATCGTTGTCAGATTTATTGCCAATCAAAACGTCAGCTTGGATTGCAGCGCCTATGGCAACAACCTGATCGGGATCGATAGTTGTCAGTGGTTCGCGGCCAAACAGCGTAGCGACTTTTTCGCGCACTCTTGGGCTGCGAGTAGACCCCCCCACCATGACCACATCGGTAATTTCCGATTGCGACATCCCGGCATCACGCAGACAGCGTTTACATGCTAACAGCGTTTTAGCAATGAGGGGATCAATGAGTTGATAGAGTTGATCCCGACTTAAAGCCAGTGTCTTGCCTTGGTATTCCACTTGAGCCTGCATCTGAGCACTTAGCTGTTCTTTTAAGTCGCAGGCCAGGGTCAGTAACTCCCGCTCGCGTTCGGCTGATAAATCTTCATTGAGACTGGCTTCAGTCTTCATCCACTCCACGATGACTTGATCGAAATCATCTCCACCGAGTGCGGAGTCGCCGCCAGTCGCCAGCACTTCGAAGACGCCTTTAGTCAAACGCAGAACAGAGATATCGAAGGTTCCACCACCCAGATCGTAGACGGCAATCAACTCGTCGCGACGCTTCTCCAAGCCATAAGCTACGGCGGCCGCTGTCGGTTCATTGAGCAAACGCAGCACCCGTAGACCGGCTATACGAGCCGCGTCTTTAGTTGCCTGTCGTTGAGCATCATCAAAATAGGCGGGCACGGTGATTACGGCGCCTTCGGGCTCTTCGCCCAGCGTAGACTTCGCGCGACCGGCTAGGGCCGCCAAAATATCCGCTGATACCTCTATGGGGCTTTTTTCGCCACCGGCGGTCTGGATTTTAGGTGCTTTTCCCTGGGTTTCGACAAAACGGTAGGCGAATAGATTCTTCGCCGTTTTTAACTCATTCAAGCCACGGCCAATAAGTCGTTTCATTGAAATCAGCGTGTTCAAGGGATCAATTCCAGCCGCTTGCTTTGCTTCGTAGCCAATAATAGTGCCTTCTTCAGTATATCGTACTACGGACGGCATTAACGCATTGCCCGACTCATCGACCAGAATTTCCGCACGGCTATTGCGCACGGCGGCAACGAGTGAGTTGGTAGTACCGAGATCGATACCGATTGCGACTTTTCTCAGGTGGGGTTCGGGGGATTGACCCGGTTCGGAAATTTGTAGTAACGCCATGGGTACAGTGTTTTATTCCAGAATTTTGTCTTCTAAGAGATCGATAGAAACGCGTACTTTTTCGATAAAATGCCACTGTGCAACGTCTTCTGCCGCTTTAATCAGCTGCCCTTCGTCATAGTTTTTCTCGAAGCGCTGCATCAATGCTTTGCGTTCGGCCGCAACTTCTGAGCTCAGTTCTTCCAACTGTTCAAGCGTTGATGTGGAGTTAAAATCACGCTGCTTTGACTGCTCTTCTAACTCAGACAGGATTTCTCGCCATTGCATCTGTTTGAATAAAAAATCATTATTTTTAACAGTAAGCGCTTCTTTATCCGTCGAATGTCCGGCTAGCTCGAGTAGGTATTCGGCCGTTAGTAACGGAGATTTTAGGGTTTGGTACGCGCCGTTGACGTAGGATGCGAGCTGTGCAGACCGGAGTTGCTCACTATCGCTCTCGTTGATAAATTTGTCCGGATGCGTAGTTTTTTGCAGATTTCGATAGTTTTCTGCGAGTTGCCGATGATCAACTCTGAAGGTTGGCACAATTCCAAGTAATACGAAATAATCCTGATTGATATCGGCAGTCATTTAATCTTCTCTGAGAGCTGTCTATTTTATCTCTTGTCGCAGAACATTGGATTTATCGAGGCCAGCCGGTTTACGACTGGCTTTAATCTGTTACAGAGTTTTTTCACGGGTGGCGCCGGCAGAACTGCTGATCACGAAAAGGTTTACACATGAAAGCTTTCGCCACACCCACACTCACTTTTGACGTTGGGATTGTTGAATTGAAGTCCTTTGTTTAAACCTTCTTCAGCGAAGCCAAGTTCGGTGCCATCGAGATAAATAAGACTTTTCGGATCGATGACCAGATTAAAGTTACCCTGGTCGAAAACGACATCATCTTCCGAGGGGTCATCAACATATTCGAGGACATACGACAGACCCGAACAGCCGGCAGTTTTAACGCCGACTCGGACACCGATACCTTTACCTCGATTTTCTAACTGTCGACCAATGTACGTCCTGGCTGCGTCTGACACCAATAAAGTCATTATGTATTCCTATTCCTACTATTAAGCATTGCGCTTTTCACGCAAATCGTTGATGGCTGCCTTAATGGCGTCTTCCGCCAGCACCGAACAGTGAATTTTTACCGGAGGTAATGCCAGCTCTTCGGCAATATGCGAATTTTTGATTGTACTTGCCTCATCGAGAGTCTTGCCCTTGACCCACTCGGTCAGCAGAGAGCTAGAGGCAATCGCCGAGCCACAACCATAAGTTTTAAATTTCGCGTCTTCAATTAAGCCGTCATCGGATACCTGGATCTGCAGCCTCATGACATCGCCACAGGCTGGAGCACCGACCATTCCTGTGCCGACATTAATGGATTTATCATCCAATTTACCGACATTTCGCGGATTTTCGTAGTGATCAATAACTTTATTACTGTAAGCCATTCTGTATCTCCCATAGATTCATTTTAAAATTGTCTAAAAATACGTTGATCGCTTTAGTTGGTATGTCCGCTAGTAGACTGACAACTAGCAAACAAATATATTACTCGCGCTCATTTGTTGTGAACTTGCCTACTTTTCAAATAGACCGGGCAATTCGGACTTAGAAATCTTCATCTCTTTTCTAAATTTACCTAAATCCAAAGTGTTTTTCACACCTATAAAAATAGAGAATCAGTGAGCGGCCCACTGAACAGTGCTCAAATCAATTCCGTCCTTGTACATGTCCCACAGAGGTGACAATTCCCGCAGTTTATTTACGGCGTGGTGAATCGCATCTGTGGCAAAGTCCACCTGTTCCTCAGTGGTGAAACGGCCAAAGCTAAAACGTAGAGAACTGTGTGCTAGTTCGTCACTCAATCCCAGGGCGCGCAATACATAGGAGGGTTCTAGGCTCGCGGAAGTGCAAGCTGAACCCGAAGAAACGGCCAGATTTTTTAGCGCCATAATCAGTGATTCGCCTTCCACATAAGCAAAGCTAACATTGATATTGTGAGGTACGCGCTGCTCTAACGAGCCATTAATATATACCTCTTCCAAATCGGTTATACCTGCCAGGAAGCGGCTCTGCATTTTTTTGGCGTGTTCGTAGTCTTCTTCTTGCTCAAGTTTGGCGATGCGGAAGGCTTCTCCCATAGCGACAATCTGATGAGTAGGCAGGGTGCCTGAACGCATACCTCGCTCGTGGCCACCACCGTGTATCTGGGCTTCGAGACGCACGCGGGGTTTGCGGCGAACATAAAGTGCGCCCATACCCTTGGGGCCATAAACCTTGTGAGCGCAAAGTGACAGAACATCGATGTTCATGGCTTCTACATCCACGGGCAACTTACCCGGACTTTGTGCCGCATCCACGTGAAAAAACACTTTGTGTTCGCGACAGATTTTACCAATTGCCTCCAGATCGTTGATTACACCAATTTCGTTGTTAACGTGCATTAGAGAAAGCAGCGTCGTATCTTCGCGAATGGCATTGGTAATCTGTTCAGTTGTGAATAAGCCTTCGCTATTGGGTTCCAGATAGGTTACTTCGAAGCCCTCGCGCTCTAGTTGACGACAGGCGTCCAGGACCGCCTTGTGTTCAATTTTCGAGGTAATGATGTGTTTGCCGCGCTTCTGGTTAAAGTGCGCGATACCCTTGATGGCGAGATTATTGGACTCCGTTGCGCCGCTGGTCCAAACGATTTCTCTCGGGTCAGCGTTAATATAATCCGCAACTTGTTGGCGCGCGGCTTCGACGGCTTCATCTGCTTTCCATCCAAAAATGTGTGAACGCGAAGCGGGATTGCCGAAGTTGCCATCTATCGTCAGACAGTCGCTCATAGCTTTGGCGACGCGTGGGTCAATTGGGGTTGTCGACGAGTAGTCGAAATAGATGGGTAGGTTCAATGTCATGGACGACGTAGCCTCTTCTGGTGGAAAATACTTACAGTAAGCGTGGGGATGAAACGACATCTAGCTTTTGGGAATCCAAGATGCGCCGATCAGAACCGACGAGATTCCCCTTTCGCTGGGAGACGCTTTGTACTTCTCTACGAGAGACCAGGTGAAATAGACTGATCCCATTTAAAAAGCCATGTATTTGTTTGCTCAGGTCTTCCCACAAGTGATGGGTGAGACAGATTTCTCCACGGTGGCAGTTACTCTTGCCGTTACAGCTAGTGGCATTAATGCTTTCGTTAACTGCATCAACTATCTCGGCAACGAATATAGAATCCTGTGCTCGGCTCAGTCGATACCCACCACCCGGGCCGCGACTGCTTGTTACTAAGTTGGATTTTCTCAATTTCGAGAACAGCTGTTCCAAGTAGGAAAGAGAGATACCTTGGCGCCTAGAGATATCCGCCAGACTGATAGGCCCATTGTCTTCATGGATGGCCAGATCGAGCATGGCGGTGACGGCATAGCGGCCTCTGGTTGTTAATCGCATTGTTTTGCCTGAAGTTAACTTGGGTTCGAGTATTGAATAACCTAGTAATTTAGTCAAGTAAAAAACCTAGCTTTTTACTCGGGATTAATCGGCGGCTCAATATCATCCGAAGACTCTAGAATCTCGAGGCGCTTATCGGTGTGATAAATATAATTCTGTGTCGCCGTTAGCATCCCTCGGAGAATCGCCAACTCCATTTGATCCATGCGAATACGACTGAATAGACGGCGTAGGCGCGTCATGGTCTGGCGTGGATTATCCGGCTGGAGAAAATCCAGCCGCTCCAGTGTCTGCTGTAAGTGCTGGTAGTAATCTTCCAAGGCTTGTTGGTTCGCCGGGGGCATATCCCAGTCATCAAAGTGCAGTGGCTCACCACTATTTTGCACGTCCAGACAGGCGAGCCTGACTTCGTAGGCCAACACCTGAACCGCGGCGGCCAGATTTAGAGAGCTGTACTCAGGATTAGTGGGAATGTGAATGTGGTAGTGGCACTTGTGCAGTTCTTCATTGGTCAAGCCGCGATCCTCGCGACCAAAAACGATAGCGACTTTATGCTGCGAAGCTTCGAGAATAGTGCGATTACCGCACTCGCGAGGAGTAAGTAGTGGCCAGGGAATACGTCGCTCGCGGGCACTCGTCCCCAACACCAAACCGCAATCGCCGATGGCTTCGTCCAGTGTTTTCACCACTTCAGCCTGTGCCAACACATCCTGAGCATTGGAAGCTCGCCATTGTGCGACTTCCGAGGGGAAATCTTTGGGGTCCACCAAGTAAAGCTGACTTAAGCCCATATTTTTCATGGCGCGAGCAACCCCGCCGACATTTCCCGGATGGGTTGTCTGCACCAAAACAATACGAACAGAATCCAATAAATTCTGGTATTCAGCGGTAATAATCGCTCTGTCCTGCACCATCCATTTTCCTCAACATCACTTTACTCAGAAATACTGGCGCATTCTAACGGATCCGATAGCAGAAACCGATGGTGCCCCCCCAAGTGTTCATCAAATCCACTCTCGGCTATACTTTGGTGGAAGATCCTACCTCATTTAATCATTTCCTCCACTTCAAAAGGCAAATATTCTCCATGGAACCCATGCTCAATATGGCTCTACGCGCAGCTCGCAAAGGTGCCGAAGTTCTTCAAAAAAACTCGCAACATCGCGACGTACTGAAAATCGAGGAAAAAGCCAAAAATGACTACGTCACGGAAATGGACAAGGCCGTTGAAAAGGAAATTCTCTACCATCTTCGCAAGGCCTACCCGGATCACCAGTTTATCGGCGAAGAAAGCGGTGCTTCTGAACAACAAAGTGATTACCAATGGTTTATCGATCCCATTGATGGCACGACAAACTTTATTTATGGTATCCCCCACTTTGCGATTTCTATCGGCTGTTTTTACAAGGGCAAACCAGAACACGCCGTTATTCTCGATCCTAGCAAGCAAGAAGAATTCACTGCCAGTCGCGGCCAGGGCGCAAAACTCAATGGTCGCCGCATTAGAGTGTCTCAGCGTAAGGGGCTATCGGGTGCGCTGCTCGCCACTGGAATACCTTTCAACGACAGCACTATGATTCATATCAAAGCTTATCTGGATGGGATGGAAGAGGTTCTTCAGCAAGAGTGCTCAGGTATTCGGCGAATGGGCGCTGCCTCTCTGGACCTCGCCTATGTGGCGGCTGGCCGTTTAGATGGTTACTGGGAAATGAATCTAAAACCTTGGGACATGGCTGCTGGCATACTTTTAATTCAAGAGGCCGGCGGCTTCATCGGCGACTTCGTTGGCGGCAATAGCATGATGGAGAGCGGCAATATTGTCTGCGGCAATAACAAAGTATTTAAGCCACTATTATCAATCGTGGGCAGACACTTGAAGCATGTATAAATATTGGCTCTTAACAAGATAAAATTACCCTCAACTTCGATAAGTTAATACTGACACCATCAGCAGCATCAAATAACGCCAAGCTCTACTTAGGGGGTACAATTGATTGAGTCGTGTAGCCTTTCAAAGGAACGTTCGAGATAAGTTTTTGACGCAGATACGTGAACTTTTAGCTCGCACTAATTCTTAACTCGTTTAGCTAAAAACTTAAGGAACCTCCGATCAATTTAGAGATTCCTGCAGCACAAGGAAGCGCTGCCATTTTTAATTATGGTTAAGCAGTTGGAAATGCGAGAGAAAAAATCGAATTTTTTCTATGGAAGATTAATTCGTTCATAAATTAGCCAGAGTATTCTTAATAAAATATTCTCCTAAGAGAGTTGGTTAGCAAGCAAAAATTACCATTATGTCAGCAACAGACTTTACTTTATTTCATGTTTTTACCAGTGACTTCGCTGGGGGCAATTCTGCGGCTGTAAAATTGGTGAATAAATTACCAACTTTTGAAGAACATCTTAAATTTTCTGCTCCTTGTAAAACTCGCGTTTATATATGCTCTAACAGTAACAGTCCGCACTTTGATTTTTTCTGGGATATCCGTTGGCTAAATGACTCGGGGAGCGTTAAGCGTTGCGGTCACGGTACGCTAGCGGCCGCTGCCTTCCTAAGAGAAATCGAAAAAAATAATACTTTTAATTTTTTCAGTGAAAGCGAAAAACTTCAAGTTAAAGTCGATAACAACGGCTATTCGCTAATATTGACCACTGTTGATCTACTCAAAAAATCTAAAAAATTATTGCCATTTAGTTGTCGACGATTCTCCATTACTGAAGATTTTCAAGGCTACTGTATTGCAGAGTTAGAAAATGAGATAGCCGTAAGGCAATTTGTACTGCACCAACAGATTATCGATTTCATCGGTCGGCGCGCCCTTATTGTTTCTGCTAAAAGCAAGAAAAAGAATATGGATCTCACATTTCGCTATTTCGCTCCGCAATACGACAACTTCGAAGATAGCGCAACCGGCTCCGCCGCAGCTATTTTATGGCCATTTTGGCAGGCGCAGTTCGAAAACAGATGGCTGAATTGCTATCAGGCCTCAGAAAAGCGAGGCTACTATCAGTTAATGGGTGAGAATGAGAAAGTAAAAGTTCGCGGTCAAGTCGAGAAATTGAAAATTTGTAAAAGTTAAGCCACTTCCAAATAGTGCACACTAAACCATTTGTTCTGATCAACCCATGAGCTTCTATGTATAAATCCAGCATCGTTTACTAGAGAACGAAAATTTTCAAGATCATATTTATAAGAATTTTCGGTATGAATAGTTTCACCCTTGGAAAATAAAAAAGATTCATTAGCTACCATTACTGTCTGCTGCCTTTTACTAACCAAATGCATTTCAACTCTTTGATCGGTCGAGTTAAAAACCGCCCGGTGAGAAAAATATTCAGAGTTAATATCGCTATCTAATTCATTGGCAATACGGTTAATAAGGTTCAAATTAAACTCTGCAGTAATACCGGCCTTGTCGTCATAAGCGGATTCTAAGATATGCCGATCTTTAACCAAGTCGACGCCAATCAACAAACCATCTCCCGAAGAAAAATTATCGGAAAAATTATTTAAAACATCCGCCGCTTCTTGCGGATGAAAATTTCCTATAGTTGATCCCGGAAAAAAAATAACCCGCTTTTTAACCAGTGATGCCTTAGGTAAGTCTATAAAAAAATTTTCTAATACCTGTGTATCAAGAAAATCAGCAACCAGCGGCATAACATCAATTCTCGGAAACAACTTGGTCAGCGCTTCAGCTGAACTTCGTAAAATTTCTTGCGAGATATCCATGGGAATAAAACCGACCAGCTGATCTAAATGCCCGAGCAATAAAGCAATTTTTTTGACAGAACCGGCGCCTGGTTCAATTAGCAAAGCTTTTTCACCAATGATAGCGGCCATTTCTTCGCCATAATCTTGATAAATTTTGCATTCGGTTCGAGTCACATAATATTCAGGCGTTTCACAAATTTGTTCGAATAGTTGCGAGCCCTTTTTGTTATAAAAATATTTACAGGGCAAGGTTTTTTGCGACTTGGAAAACCCATCGACAACATCATTAAAAAATGTGTTATCCAATTTATTATCGAGATCTCTTGTGAAAACTTGGGGAACAGACATTTAATCTCCTTAAATTTTTTATATCTTACTGCTTGTTATCCGGCCTAAAGAAAAACAATCAAACCAGCTATTTAGCTAATCTAATGCCCGTAAACTGCCAACTCTGATAAGGGTAGAAAAAATTGCGATAGCTGACTCGACTGTGACCGTCAGCTGTTGCACAAGAGCTACCTCGCAATACCAACTGATTTGCCATAAATTTACTGTTATATTCACCAGCTCCACTGGCAAAGGGAGCAAATCCGGGATAGGCAGAATACGCACTACTGGTCCATTGCCAGCCGCAGGAAAACGCTTGTAAAAATTCCGCCTCACGTTGTGGCTGAGGATGAAGCGATAGTTGCTTTTGTGGAGACGATTTTGATAAAGGCTCTTGCTGTACGGATAATGATTGCCGCCTGACCGCGTACTCCCACTCGAACTCTGTGGGCAACCTCAGGCCCAACCAGTTGGCATAAGCATTGGCCTCATAATAATTAACGTGAATAACCGGCTGATTCAAATCCAAAGGAACTAAGCCATATAAGCTAAATTCAAACCACTGATCATCTTTCTTCAACCAGTATAACGGCTGCTTTGATTCCCGGTTTTTTAAGTCTTTTTTTTGCAAGTAGGCCCAGCCGTCAGACAACCAAAATTCTGGCCTATCGTAACCACCCTCCTCGACAAAAGCTAAAAATTCGCCGTTAGTTACTAGTCTCAATGCCAATTTAAATTCATTGACAAACACCTTGTGAACTGGCCGTTCATTATCGAAGCTAAAATCGAGAGGGTCGGCGCCAATCGTTGTCAAAGTTGAATCAAAAGCGAGCCACTCCAGTGGATGGCGGTCAAACGAACTCGGCTGATTAGTGCTATAGGCGGGGAAAATAGGATTTTGATAAAAACAGTGTTTAATATCCGTGAGCATTAGTTCTTGATGCTGTTGCTCGTGTTGAAGACCTAACTCTATGAGCCCGAGCAATTCTTTGGATTCTATTTTTTTCAGAATATGCTCTAGCAAGTAAAGCATTTGATCATCGACAGCGCGGCGATAGCTCATCACTTCCTGCAGTGATGGCCGACTAATCAGACCTCTGTGATGTCTTGGGTATTGCTCGCCGATGCTATTGTAGTAAGAGTTGAACAAATAGTTGTAAGCTTCGTTAACACGCCGATAATTGGCTTTGTGAGGGCAAAGGATAAAAGTTTCAAAAAACCAAGTGGTATGTGCCAAATGCCATTTGCATGGACTTACATCAGCCATGGATTGCAATTGGGCGTCGGCCTCAGACAAGGGTTGGGCAAGACGCTCAGATCGCTGACGAACGCGCCGGTAACGCTCAACTAATTGAGCAGTAGGTACCGAGATTAAATCGCTCTGGGCAGTATTAATAGTCATTATCGATTCAGCAGGGACTCGTTTAATCTATCTTGGCTTGGCCTGATCTGATACAAAGTGAATGAAGCGAGATATTTGTATCTTAACTGGCGTTATAAAAGGACTGGCATTTGAAATATTCGACTCTATTGGGCTCCGGTGATTGTTGATTATAATAACGGGTTATACCTGCGCAGAAAAGACAGAGAAATCATGATAATTCGCGAACTTTTTTTAATGATGAAGAAATAGCAGTAGCCCTAAGTGTCATTAGGGAGTTTTGCGTAGCGCCCGTCTTGCAGCCAAAAGAGCTGGCAGGAGGTTATCCGGAACGCGCTCAAGCTCCCGGACAGCCTGAATTAAAATAGGGTTGCTCGAACTGTGGGGACCATCCAACCATAAGTGGGGGAGGCTCAACCCAGCCTCCACTTGACGCGCTTTAGTCTCAGAAAAAGACCGGTAGCCCTTTTGGATCCGGCTTAGATAGGTGCAGTCGATCCCCGTCTTTTCTGACAACTCAGAGATAGAGCGCTCTCGCCGTAGCGGCGCAAAGTTTATTCTTCGTATTGTCTGTATATCCATACTCATAGTATATCTTTCCAAAAGAGCAAAAATAATTGCCATTTGGCAAAATTTGCTTGCCCAAACTTTTTCCAAAATGTGGTGGTCAGCGCAAAGAGTTAACTTCAACTTAGCCATGAAGCCTGAGGACTCAACATTAAGCGAATTTCATAAAGCGACGTCCACAGGAATTGGTGAACTCCACTTCCAAGTGCACCAAAATATTTTAAAGAGACATGACTTGAGCGAGCACCACAAAAATAATTGAAAACAAAGTGATGTATCGTTCACCACCATCACTAATAGATGTAAAAAAAATCAGTACGCTGCTGAAAAATGTCGCCTGAACAAAAATTATATTCCACGCGTCAAAGCTATATGCGCTAACAATTGAACCTATAACTATGACAAATGGCCGCGCCAAGAATATTTGGAGATATTCGCTATCTAGTAGCAATGGGGGGGAATCGAAAAAATAGTAGGCCAACTAAGAATAAAAAAGCACCGAAATAATATAAATTTTCTGTGTGGCCAGTATAATAATTATTTAAATTCATTTAATTTTGGCCGTTACCGGCGAATGCTTCTGGCGTTTCAACTCCAAGTATTCGTTAAACCCAAGAAATCTCCTCCATTCCAATAACAAAGAATGCTAATGATAAAAGAGCGATAGATAAACGAGCACCTTTGGGAACAGCTAAAGCATTACGACTTTTCAACAAAATGATAAAAGCGATAATAGAACTGCTAAAAAGCAGAAAAAGAACCATCTCTGGTCTCCCATCCAACGGTTCAGTATAGGATATTCAACCCAATTTTTACGTCTTCCTTATCTTTTTACTGCCCAGATTTAAATTACATATAAATACAACAGTAGATTCCCTCATTGGAGAATCTTTAAACGACGAGTTTTTGTATGAGGCACTACTCTTCTGTACTCGGTTTTTTGGCGTCACATTTCACCTAACCGTTCATTATAGGTATAGATAAAATCGTTAATTGGTGATACTCGTCATTTCCGACTCACTAGAACCTATCTCGAAATTGAATTTTAGTAATTTCTCACCGAAAGAAATTGCTTCATTTCCAGGAAAACAAGTCTATTCCTAGACGTTGCAGGACAAGAATTCATGAATCAATCAGTTTTGAGATGGGTTCTGGTAAGATAGCTGCGAGCCTAGTGAGGGGTCATATCGATATTATATTAATTTGTTACTGCGACACTGCATTACCCTGACAGGCCCAGAATTTCAATCCACCCTTAAAAAGCTATTACCCTCTAAATATTAATAGTTTCAACCTTACTTTTGGCTAATTGATCGAGTCAACGGCTTCGCTTACTGTCTAGTGTATAGAACGACACTGTTTTATAAAAATATTCGCTATTTACCAATGGCGACACTGACTTTTTGATGGTCTTTAGCCAACAGCATATAGACAGAGGGAATAACAAACAGCGTAAACAAGGTGCCGATAGCCATACCGCCCACTAACACCAGGCCAATTGAATTGCGCGCCTCAGCGCCGGCACCAGATACCAGCGTCAGTGGAAAATGACCGGCCACGGTGGCAACGCTGGTCATCAGAATCGGGCGCAGGCGGGTGAGTGCGGCTTCGGTAACAGCCTCTAATTTTGCGCTGCCGTGCTCTTGGAGTTTATTGGCGAACTCTACGATCAAAATGCCATTTTTTGCAATCAGGCCAATCAGTGTTACCAAACCAACTTGGGAATAAATATTTAGCGTTGTGGTCCAGCCATCGGTCCAAAAAGGTACCGGTGCGGGCATTTTTAAAAACACAAAGATGAGTGCGCCGAACATGGATAAGGGCACACAGCCAAGGATGATCACGAAAGGGTCGCGGAAACTGTTAAATTGCGCGGCTAACACCAGGAATATAAGCACTATCGCCAAGCTAAACGCTGGCAGAAATTTATTGCCCTCCCGGACCAGTTGGCGCGATTCCCCAGTGTATTCAATAGCATAATCAAGGGGCATCAACTTCTCAGCTTCCTCCTGCAGAAAAGCCAGGGCCGTACCCAGGGGTTGAATGGCGACACCGCTGAGTTTCACGGCATTTTGTTGCTGAAAACGGTTCAGCGAACGAGGTACAACTTCATAATTGATGGTCGCCACTGAACCCAGTTGCACCAGTTCACCTTCTGGACCGGTGATATAAATTTTCGAGAGCTGTTCCGGGTTTAATCGCTCTTGGCGTTTAATTTGGGGAATAACTCGATAGGATCGGCCCTGGATGCTGAAACGATTGACATAGTTGCCACCGAACATAATCCCAATATCATTGCCGACTTGTTCCAGTGTCAGCCCAAGATCCGCCACTTTATTCCTATCGATATTGAGCACCACTTGTGGCTTATCAATTTTGGTATCGATGATGGGCGGGAAAGCAAACATACCAGATGCCGCCGCCTTTGCTCTCAACTGGGTGGCCACTTTTAAAATTTCTTCAGGTTCTGCCGTGGAAACCAAAATAAATTCAACGGGGAAATCTCCACCACCAGGTAGGGCCGGTGGCGTTACCGGAAAAATATTAATACCAGTGATGGTGGATAGCTGTTGTCTCACAGATGGCAGTAAATCAAATACCGTTTTATCGCGCTCGTCCCAAGTGTTTAACACCATGCCGCTGAAGCCACCACTGGGGTAGGTAATCTGGAAAGTGAAATCGGTATCTTCGAAACTGGAAAAGACCTTATTTGCCTCGGCGGCGTAAAGACTGCTCTGATCTAAGGTGGCATTGGCTGGCCCTTCGACAATCCCAAAAATGACGCCTTGATCTTCAGTGGGTGCCAATTCACTGGAACCCTGCATAAACATGGGGATGGCAAGTCCGCCAATCACGATCCAAATCAAATAAACCGCAGGTCGAAACTGCAGGGTTTTGATCAGCACGCTGGCGTACTTTACTTTTAATTTTTCAAATAAATTGCCAGAAATTCGGGCAAGACCCTTTCTATCGTCCCCTTCTTTGAGGACCTTGGAGCACATCATAGGCGACAAGGTCAACGCCACAATACTAGAAATAACAACAGCGCCTGCCAGAGTGAACGCAAACTCACGAAACAAAGTCCCCGTTAAACCACCCTGTAAACCGACCGGCAGATAGACTGCCACCAAGACCGCCGTGGTCGAAATTACCGGCCCAATTAACTCTTTGGCCCCCAGCATGGCCGCCTTCATTCTTGCTTCACCGTTATGGAGATGGCGCTGCACATTTTCGACAATCACAATGGCATCGTCTACCACCAGCCCGACGGACAACACAATGGCAAGCAGGGTTAGCAAGTTCAGACTAAAGCCCATCAACTGCATCAGGAAAACGCCGCCAAGCAGGGAAATCGGAATCGCAATAACGGGTACCAATACCGAGCGGACCGACCCCAGGAACAAATAAATGACCAATATGACAATTAACAAGGTTTCCAGAAGTGTGGACAGCACTTCCCAGATAGCACTTTCAATGTATTTGGTGGCATCGTAAGCAATTCGCGCCTGCATTCCAGAAGGTAAACTTTCCTGGATAGCCTCCATTTCCGCACGGACGAGATTAATGACTTCGAGGGCATTGGCCTCCGGCAGTGACCATATGCCCATAAACGTCGCCGTGCGACCGGAGAAGCGGACTTCTTCGTTGTAGGATTCCGAACCTAATTCGATATCGGCGACATCGCGCAAGCGGATCACCGCTTCGCCTTCAGTGCGTAACGCCAGCTCTTCAAATTCGGCGACTGTACCGATATCGGTATTGGCGGTGATGTTGAATTGCACCAGCGAACCCTTGGTCGTACCCAACGCAGAGCGATAATTATTGGCCGCTAATGCCTGACGAATATCGAGGGGAGTCACGTTGTGTGCCGCCATACGTTCCGGTTTTAGCCAGATACGCATGGCAAATTTGCGGGCGCCCAGGACATCTGCACGTTGCACACCCTCTAGTGCCGAAAGTCGCGGCTGGACCACACGAACGAGAAAGTCGGTAATTTGATTACCGTCGAGAATATCGGAGGTAAAGCTCAGATAAGCGGAGGCGAAAGTACTATCCGCAGATTCCACATTGATCACCGGAACCTCTGCTTCGGTGGGCAACTCACCTGCAGCCTCGGTAATCTTGGCGTTGATTTGCGACAGCGCTCTTAAAGGATCGTAGTTCAGCTCCAGGCGAACCTTGATGGTGGACAAACCCAGCTCGCTGGTGGATGACACATAATCAATACCCTGAGTACCGCTGACAGCCTGTTCAATTGGGGTGGTAATAAACCCGCGAACCAATTCCGCACTGGCGCCGATATAAGGTGTGGTAATAGTAATAACCGTATTATCACTTCGCGGATATTGGCGTATAGAGAGGTTTTGAATTGCCTGGATTCCGGCGATAAAAATAACAATGCTAACAACCAGAGAGAGGATTGGTCGCTGAACGAAGATGTCGGTAAAGGCTTTCACAGGCGATCCTTACTGATCCAAGACGACTGGATTAAGTGAGTAACTCGGAGCAACTTCGTTGTTAATAGCGACGGGAGCACCATTGCGAAGTTTAAAAACACCAGCACCAGCAACTTCCTGGCCTTCGGTCAGGCCGTTGGTTACCACGACAAAATCACCGCGGGTCTCGCCTAATTTTATGAACTGTTGACGAGCGGTGAGTTTGTTAGGGTCATCCTCGTTGGGCTCAATCAAAAAGACGGAATCGCCAAAGGGCGCATAGTTCACGGCGGTAATGGGAATTAGCAGGACTTCTCTGACATCGGGTAACAATACGTCGAGACTGGCAAAAATACCCGGCAACAAATCCTGATCGGGGTTATCCAGTAAGGCCTGGATTTTGATACTGCGGGTCAAAACATCAATTTCTGGATCAATGGTACTGATGTAACCACGAAAAGTCTTACCTGGTATGGCATCGGTAGTTAGTTGGATCGGTAGCTGTTTGTAAATTTTTGACAAATGTTTTTGTGGCAGCGAAAAGTTAGCAAACATTTGATTGAATGCCTGCAAAGAAACCATCGACTGCCCGGCACTCACCGTTTGCCCAATATTTACTAAACGTATGCCCAAGCGGCCATCAAAAGGCGCTCGGATACTCTTTTTCTCGATGATGGCGCGAATATTATCGGCTTCGGCCACCGCCGAATCATAGACACTTTTGGCATTATCCAATTCAGCTTTTGCCGCGACCTTCTTTTGATAGAGTTCCCGGGTCCTTTCCAGATTGGTTTGCACCAATACGACAGAGGCCTGCGCAGAGCGCAGCTGCGCTTGCTCAGTTGAGATGTCCTGCTGAATCAATAAGTCATCTTTTTTGACGGTATTCCCCGCTGAAAAAACGATTTTGGTAATACGACCCGGTTGATCTGCGGTGACTTCCAAACCTTTTACCGCTGCGAGAGAACTGATGGCAGATAGAGTATTTGTCCAAAGGTCTTGTTTTACCTTAAAAGAAGAGACGTAGGTAGGCGGCTCTTCAGCAGTTTTGTCATTCTCGATCAAGGCGCTGATCTGCGCCGCTTTTATTCCAACCAGGACGGCAATGATTAGTGCCAGCCCGAGGATACTAAAGACAATCGCTTTCTTCATAACAGGTAATCTTTGAGAATGCATAAAAAGAGGGCGACGATACTAACTTAGTCTCTGCCAGTGAGTCTATTGGAATTCAGGGTGATCAGTCGGAATAAAAACGAAGGGTCCATCTCATAGAGAGCACGACCACAAAACAATTGAAACGACGATTTTTCCCAGTTACCACGCCGAACAATAAAACTCTGCACGCAACCCCAAAAATAGTTATATAAAGTATTGTGAGTCGGCCTTTGCTATTAAAGAGTTATTTATCTGTATCAAATCACTTCTTAACGTATCAAGGATAGAAGCAAGCACCTTTTTAAAAATTCACCAAGAACAAACCACTGCACGGTCGCCACAGATTGTGGAGTTGATGATTTTTGTAGTGGCTTAATAAGCTAGTGGAAAAGGTGACACGCCTCGGCGTATTAAGGTTAAAACTCCCCAGCATCAAAAGACTCAGGCCCTAGACTGGGGTGATTGCCAGGTGTCACAACACTTCCGAACCATCTCGCAAAGCGATTACCACAAGACACAACTTAGCAGCTACCGAGCCAAACAGCGTCACGGCGCTAGGCCGCAGCTCACGCAGACCGCTGCAATAATGACCTGATTAAAATCTCCGAGACTTCACGCTTTAGTTCGACATATTGGACCAACGAGATGGCGTTATTGACGACGATTCTCACCAACATAATGATCCTCAGCCAACAGGCATCGACAGTCCAGCAAATGGACATCCAAGGCTACACGAATAGTTAACTAAACCACCTACCCTGCCAGCAAGGCTCCAGCAATTGCCGCGCCAGTAGCGTTTTTGAGGGCGCGTCCGCAAAGCTTTTTCTAGTCCACAGAGAAAACCTTCGATACCATCGTTGACTCACAGAGCGACGACCTATCCAAGAAAAAATGCATACCTGCTTTGTATATTTGGTCAGCAGTGATAAATTCCTTATCCGTCAACCCAATCGTTACCAAATTTTAGGTAACGTAACGATAATAGGGAAAACCATTGATCGACGTAAATATACTGAAAAATTATTATCAAATTGCTTTGAGCGAAATAAGTAAAATTGAGACTTATGGAGAAATCACCTGGGTCATACTCGTTTATCTTCTCAGTTATTTGATCGCACTTAAGCTCAAAAATACCATTCCACTCCTGAGAGGAACCTCAAAAAAAACTCAGTGGAATAAACTGGGGGATGTTCTGGGCAGATTACTGCTCCCCTTGTTAGTTATTTTTTTCTTACGCTTATCCCTTGAAGTGTCGCATTTTCTAATCGAAAAAGGCTGGGTACTCAGTATTTCCATTAGCGTTGCGGTATTAATTCTATTCCATAATTTTATATCGGTAGCGGTTAGCCAACCGATCATGGCATCTTATTTGCGCTGGGTTGGCATGCCTATCCTTTTTTTGCACTTTGCTGGCCTGTTAGATGTCATTATCGGGGTGTTGGAAAACATTGCGATACAGGTAGGCAACATAAACATATCGGCCTACAGCATCGTTAGAGCACTGATTTTTGGCTCTTTACTCTTCTGGCTGGGCCGCGTGTCCAACACTACTAGCAAACGAATTATTCTAAGCCAGTCATCGCTAGATACACGCACTAAAGAATTATTCTCAAAATTATTCGAAGTCGTCATTTTTCTTGTGATGTTCATACTACTGTTGCAAGTTTTGGGCATCAATCTCACGGCACTGGCGGTATTCGGTGGCGCTTTGGGTGTCGGGTTAGGTTTTGGCTTGCAGGCCATCGCCTCAAATTTCATCTCCGGTATTATCATTTTATTGGACCGGTCGGTATCGATTGGCGACTATGTTGAATTGGAGGACGGTCGATGCGGGTTGGTCAGGGAGCTGAATTTACGTTCGACCACACTAGAGACCTATGAGGGCAAGGATATTGTCGTCCCCAACGAAAAATTTATCACTTCATCATTTACTAACTGGACTCACAAAGATATCGAACAACGCTATCGAGTGGATTTTTCGGTAGCCTATAAAACGGATATTCACCTGGTCGTCAATAAAATTAAAGAAGCGGTGGCTGCGCACCCGCAGGTATTAAGTGGTGAAAAACTTCCCGTCGAAAAACAGCCCGATTGTGAAATTGATAGCTTTGGAGATTCGGGAGTCAATATGTTTGTCGAATTTTGGATGGAGGGTATTGACGACGGCAGAAATCGTGTTGGTGGCGACTTACTGTTGATCATTCTAGATACTTTGCGAGAAAACGACGTTGAAATTCCTTTCCCACAACGAGAAGTTAAAATCTTAAAATACTAGAAGGTTTTTATGTTTGGAATAGATAAAGTCATAAACTGTGTTCCTTTTTCCACCGTTTTTGCCTTATTTCCTTGCTTTCTGTTTTTTTCATCTGTTATCGCCAGCGAGTGGACAGGCGAAGGGGCATAGGTTTAATTATCGTCAGTGGAAATTCCGATTCTGAAAACATCAATGGAAATCTTAAACTTTCAAGAAAAATCGATAAATGGGAACATAAAGTTCATTTGGCTTTTAATCTTTCAGAGAGCGCTGGAGAAGACAGTGCCGAGTCTTATTTACTCGATTACAATGCTAAACGTGATATTTCCAAACGCCGGTTCCTATTCGGTGACGCGCGTTATTTCGATGATAAGTTTGATTCCTTTGATCGCATTGTCGTTCTGTCGTTAGGCTATGGCTATCGCATGTTCAATAACGAAAAAATCAAATGGACCGTTGCAGTCGGCCCTGGTTACCGAGATGCTCAATTTGAAAATAGTAGCGCGAATGCCAGCAGCATTACTGCTTGTGGGTCAATCTGATTTTTCTCGTAAAGTCAGTGAACATACAAAAACAATCGATGAATTTCGATTTTAAGCAACAGATGAAAACTTTTATTTTCAAAATATCGCCTGCGTAAGCGTGGCTATTAATAGTGCTCTATCATTGAGACTTACTTACGATGTCCCGCACAACACCGATCCTGCACCCGGTGATAGCGGCACTGAAAAAATTACATCGTTCAATTTAGTTTATAAGCTATGAAAAATATAACTTTGTGAGGCGAATTTAAACTTGAGGAGGACCAATCGATTGCCTGGACCATGGGTCAACGCAAACTGATTATTCGCCGGTCTAAGCGAGAATATTACATTTGGGACGTTAATCGCGAGGAATAAGACGTTAATACCATTTCTTTTGAGGAAAATTATTCGGCGGACAACCCAGATGAATCGTTTTTGGTGAGACACCTAACAACGGTTACCGAAGATCGTATTGTCGTACTACCCAGGCTGGGTGATCGCTCTATTGTTGCCAAACCCTCAGTCTTACTACGAGTACTGCCAGGTGGAGAAGGGCAGATTTATGTCAGCACACCAATTTGGTTTTCGGTGCAGACAAAAAGTGGCCTATCATTAATTGACGTGCCCTGGCAGAGGCCTTCGGACTCGTGGTTTGGACCCTCGACACGCACTGGCGAACTTTGTTACGCGAAATATACCGACGCCCGTTTAATTTATGACAATATCGAGCATCATGCTCATCGCGCTGTGACCCCAATCAAAATCATTAATCGACATGAGCAGGCATTTGCCATCGAGAGTATCAATGTGCCAGTTCCATTGCTGAATTTATACCAATCTCAGTTGAATTATTTGTGGACTCAGCCACTGACCATTGTTCGCGAGTCCGATGACAGCAACATTGAAACAGAAATAAAGGAAGCCTTGGCAAACGAATCGATAGGCGCAACTTTACTTACTGAGGCTAGAGATATTTCTGAAAAAAAACCCTGGCTCGAAGCCTGACCCGCTTGTTTTCTTGAAGATAAAAAGATGGAAATCCTTGTGTTTTTAGCTAACGCCTTCCAATCAACTTATTTTCTATCGATTATCAAAGCCTTGTTATTCTTGGCTATTGGATTCTTCGGTGGACGTTTCGTTAGTAGTGGCTTAGTTAAAATCATCAAAAATAAAACTAACGCACATACTCAGTTAATTGTTAAAAAAAAATATTTTACGTTATCTTCAGCTTACTAACCATTTCTGCTTTACGCCAATTGGGTTTTGATCTGCAAGTGTTAATCGGTGCCGCCGGTATATTAACAGTGGCCATAGGTTTTGCCTCTCAAACTTCGGCCTCGAACCTTATCAGTGGTTTATTTTTAATGATGGAGCGTCCATTTATTGTCAGCGACGTTATTTGCGTGGAAACAACTACGGGTGAAGTCGTCTCTATTGACCTGCTCTCGGTAAAGCTGCGAACGTTCGATAATTTGTTCGTTCGTATTCCCAACGAGACTATGATTAAAACGGAAGTCACTACTTTAACTAAATTTCCTATTCGAAGAGTTGATTTAGAACTGGGCGTTGCCTACAAAGAGGATTTAAAAAAAGTTAAAGCGTTGTTAATGGAAATTTCCGAAAAAAATCCAATGAGCCTGGAAGAGCCAGCCCCTCTATTTATTTTACAGGGCTTTGGCACTTCATCCATCGATATTAAATTTTCCGTATGGACGCAGCGAGAAAATTTTTTGGCAGTGAAGAATGCTATGCTTGAGAGCATTAAAGAATCCTTTGACGAACATAATATTGAAATACCCTTCCCTCATGTTAGCTTTTACACGGGAAGCGCCACTGCACCGCTCCCTATAGCTATCATCGATAATGGCAAAAATAAAAATAACTCGAACCTAATCTCAACAAAATAACCGGCGAGCATAGGGCATTCAGCTCTAATACACTTTAGCGGATCGCTTAAATTTTTGCTGAACGGGCAATTAAATATCCAGTGAATTAAACTGAAGAACCCGAAGAGACACAAGTGGCTAATCAGCCTAAAATCCCGCCAATAATTTTGAAAGATAAGTAAAAATGTACGAAGCATATGCTGCCTCCACACCCTAAACCTCCGCGAGAAAGTTTCCACTTATCATTTTTTGGACTTTCAACGATATCTGTTATCTAAAAATCATCTTATTGAAATCGAGTACCACGACACATTCTGGCGTAGAATCAACCTCGAGGTAATGCTAAATGATACCTGCTTCCACCCACAGGCAACCCTAACAATCGCAATTGAAACAATTCGCCAATCACTGGCTAACATCTGTTTCTCAACCGGGAGTTTGTTATGAAGCGACTTTACTATTTAACAGATGATATCGATGTAGCGGAGCGTATCTCCGATCGATTGCACGAACAAGGCGTCGCCAATTGGAACTTCCATGTTCTGGGCCACGACAAGGCGAAAATCGTACGCCACAATTTGCACGGCACAACCGTACTGCACGAATTGGACATCGTCCGCTCCGGCGAGCGCGGTGTGCTAATTGGCATAATTGTCGGTATTTTGGTCACGAATGGCGTAGTATTTTTCACGGACTTCGGCAACCAGGCCAACTGGATGGTCCAAGTAGCTTCAGTACTTCTATTCACGGGCTTCGGCGCTTGGGTGGGTGGCCTAGTTGGCATTCAGAACGAAAACTATAAAATCCGCCGCTTCCGCAAAAATCTCGAAAATGGCGACTACTTATTGCTCATCGACGTAAGTCGAGGACAGCGCCAAGATGTGGAAGGAATAATTTCAGAGTTTTCTGGAGTGCGACGTGCCGGAGAAGACTCCATATTGACCACGCCTTTCAGTTGGCCGATTATCCGTTAATTCCTTTTACTTACATAAAAAATCAGGGACGATTTAGTTCCGTGGCAAAGCGGATTGGCCCATCAACTATTCTGGTTGGCGGTTTTAATTCACCACCGTAGATACCGTCTTTAGCCAAAAAGTGAAATGCAGCGCTGCTGCCGCTAGGCTGGAACTCTGTCTAATATCCATCGCAAATCCAGGCAAGTTGATGGCGCTCGCCGAGCCTTAGTGATCACTGACTTCGGCGCTACTCGCTGACCTGAAGACAATCTCAAATAATCGCCAGCACTTTTACCTTATCCATGGTGAGTTGGTCAAACGCTCCCGCTTGCAGCCTAAACAGGGTTCCTAGTAGTTTCGTATTGTTCCCTAAGGTATAGTACGTTCTCCTAAGATACATTGATTTTAATGAAGATATTAGCCAACTATTTGTGAAGTCCCCAACCGATCCCCACGAACAACGCGAATCCAAGAAATACAGCAATCCTATTGCCAGTCGCGAACACATCCTCGATATTCTCGATAATTCCGTCGGGCCAATGAGCCACAAACAATTAGCAAAACACCTATTAATTAAGGATGAGAGAGATAAGGAAGCTTTGCGGCGGCGGTTATTTGCAATGGAACGCGACGGACAAATATACAGCAACCGCAAACAGGCCTTTGCTCGAGTCGACAAGCTGGATTTAATTCGGGGTCGAGTCCAGGGACATCGAGATGGCTTCGGCTTCTTGATCCCAACCGATGGCAGTAGCGATATCTATTTGCACTCGCGACAGATGCGTAAAGTTTTTGATAGGGATGAGGCCTTGGTTCGCTTGATCTCTAACAATCCGGGTGATCGCCGTGATGGCGTTATTATCGATGTTCTTACCAGACATACCCAGGGGTTAGTGGGACGTTATTTTCACGAACAAGGTGTCGGTTTTGTTCGCCCGGAAAACACTCGAATTACCCACGACGTATTGATAGCTCCCGAGTACACTCATGGTGCCAAACACAATCAGTTCGTGATGGTCAGCATTAGCCAGCAACCCTCCAATCGATCACTGCCAATGGGCCGGATCATTGAAATTCTAGGTGATCACATGGCGCCTGGAATGGAAATCGACGTGGCCATCCGAGCTCACGATCTGCCAAATAGCTGGCCTGAATCCGTAGTAGCCGCAACGGCTAAACTCCCTGAGTCGGTAGTGGAAGCCGATGAGAAAAGAATCGACTTGCGCAGCCTGCCTTTAGTCACTATAGACGGCGAGGACGCCCGGGATTTTGACGATGCGGTGTATTGCGAAGCCAAAGCCTCTGGCGGCTGGCGGCTATTTGTCGCTATCGCCGATGTCTCGCATTACGTTACCGTCGGCAGCGCCCTGGATCAGGAAGCAAACGAACGCGGAACCTCAGTATACTTTCCGGATTTTGTGCTGCCGATGTTGCCGGAAGCACTGTCTAACGAGTTGTGCTCGCTCAAGCCCAAGGTCGATCGCCTGGCAATGGTTTGTGAAATGACCATCAGTGCATCGGGACGATTGAGCGGCTATGAGTTTTACGAGGCGCTTATCCACTCCAATGCCAGACTGACCTACACGCAAGTGGGACAAATGCTCTCGGAGCCAAGTCGTCAAAAAAACTTTGGGGATGGAGACCAATACGCAGACTTATTACCTCACATCGATGAGTTATACCGTCTGTTCCAAGCTTTACGCGCCATGCGGGAAAGTCGCGGCGCCATTGATTTTGAAACAACTGAAACGCGTATCCTCTTCGATGAAAAACGCAAGATTGAACGCATTGCACCGGTAGAACGCAACAATGCGCACAAGATAATAGAAGAATGCATGCTCTGTGCCAATGTTTGTGCCGCGCGCTTTTTGAGCAAACACAAGCTCGATGGACTGTATCGAGTCCACGAGGGACCCCGTGAACAAAAACTCGAAAATCTGCGTCTCTTCCTCAGCGAGCTGGGATTAAATCTTCAAGGTAAAAATCGTCCACAGCCATCCGACTATCAATCTTTATTGCAACATATTAGTAGTCGCAGCGATGCCAAAATCATTCAAACGGTCATGTTGCGGAGTTTGTCGCAAGCTGTTTATCAGCCAGAAAATCTGGGCCATTTTGGCTTAGCTTACCCTGCCTACACTCATTTTACTTCGCCGATCCGTCGCTATCCCGATCTGTTAGTCCACCGTGCAATCCGCCACGTCATTCGCTCCCCTCAATCTTCCAAGCATGTGCGCCGCGTTAGAAATGCGGACTTAATACCCAAGTCCGAGATTTATCCGTACTCTCTCGAGGATATGCTTCGCTTGGGCGAGCACACGTCAATGACTGAACGGCGGGCAGACGACGCAACTCGCGATGTAATCAGCTGGCTGAAATGCGAGTACCTCTTAGATCACGTCGGAGATTGTTTTAAGGGCGTCATTACCGGGGTTACTAATTTTGGCGTCTTCGTGGAGCTACTGGATCTCTACGTCGAAGGTTTGGTGCACGTCACTGCTTTGCCATCGGATTATTATCATTTCGAACAGGCACAACATCGGTTGATCGGGGAACGTACACGTCGTGTCTTTCGACTTGGCGACGAGTTGCAAGTTAAGGTCTCTGCCGTCAAGTTAGATGAGCGTAAAGTGGATTTTGAACTCGTAGAAACCCAGAAAAATCCGTCGGAAAAACGCGCAAAAAATGCTCGAAAGCAGGTTAAAAAACATAATAGTGTCGATCCAAAACGCAAAGCGAAAAAGATAAACGCTAAAAGTAATCGCAAAACACCCAAGAAAAATAAATAATCGTTTCCCCAGGACATTTGAGAAATCGACCAGAACTACCAGAACCGGAATCAATCTATCAAAAAATAAGGTTGCAAATACTTCCGGAAAGATAGCCTTAGTTAAAATGAGCGCAACATAAAGTTGTAGAAAAACAATAAATTGAAAAAACATTCATCCATGTGCGCAACTTCTCCACAATTAATTTATGGCTTCCACTCAGTAGGAGCCGCGCTGAGACAAAACGCTGACTTCATTGAAGAAATATTTCTGTTGCGCGATCGCAAGGATCAGCGTCTTCAAACACTGATCAATTTGGCGGAAGAAAAAGAAATATTGATTCACTGGTGTGATCGCAAGCAACTGGACGATATGGTAAGCGAGAAACATCAAGGTGTGGTCGCTCGACAACAAGCTGAGACTGCTCGGGTTTATCACGAGTCTTTTTTGAAAAGTCGACTTGCTCAACTGCTCGATAAAGAGCAAACCCCCTTTTTATTAATTCTCGATAACGTCACTGACCCCCATAATCTGGGTGCCTGTTTGCGTTCGGCAGATGCGGCCGGTGTACACCTGGTGATCGCTCCCAAAGACAACTCGGCCCCGCTTTCTCCCACAGCCATCAAGGTAGCCTGTGGAGCGGCTGAAGCAATTCCTCTGGTTCATGTCACTAACCTCAGCCGTACCATGCGCTACTTACAACAACAAGGGGTTTGGATTCTCGGTGCAGACGGAGAAGCTGGTGAACGTTACGACCAAGTGGATATGACCGGTCCACTGGCTATTGTTATGGGCTCGGAAGGCAAGGGATTACGCAGATTAACTCGTGAAAGTTGCGATATTTTGATCGCTATACCTATGATCGGTAGTGTCAGCAGTCTCAATGTATCGGTGGCAACCGGTGTCTGCCTGTTTGAAGCGCGGCGCCAGCGACAATAGAGAATGAAACCATCACTCATTATCACCAGTTGTTGCTTGCTGGGTATTATTGCGCTGTCCAGTTGCAGTACTGTTGGCTATTACACTCAAAGTATTATCGGCCACAGCAAACTGATGATGGCCCGCCAGCCCATCGATGAAATTATTGAAAAAGCCGACGAACCACTGCGATCCCGTCTTGAGAATGCAGTCAATATTCGTCGCTTTGCCTCTCGAGAACTCGGTCTCCCCGACAATAAAAGTTATACCAGTTACGTTCAGCTTAAAAACGATCCGCCTATTTGGAATGTAGTGGCCACTAAACAATTTACTCTCGAAGCTAAACAATGGTGTTATCCAATTATTGGCTGCGCCAGTTATCGCGGGTATTACCACAAAGCAGCGGCAAAAAAATACGCGGAACAATTGACGGCCAAAGGCTACGACGTAGCGCTGATTGAGGTTACTGCCTACTCAACGCTTGGGTGGTTTGCAGATCCTTTGACTTCGGCGATGCTCAAACGAGACGATGCCTCTCTGGCGGATTTGATTTTCCACGAATTGGCACATCAGCAACTCTATGCCGAGGGGGATAGTCGCTTCAACGAAGCTTTTGCGAGTGCCACTGGCGAGCTGGGCACATTGCATTGGTTGGAGATGACACAGCAGAGGGCGCTATTGAAAAAGTACCAAAGGCGACTAGAGGTGCGCGAAGACTTTTTACAGATGATTAATGAGACCAAAAAAGAACTTGTTACGCTCTATCGTCATACACGTGCGGACGAAGAAAAACAGCTGGAAAAGATGCGGATTTTTAACCGTTTACGAGAAAAAAACAGGCAGTTGCAGCAAACAAAGTGGAACGGAGAACGCTGGTATGATGGCTGGTTTCGCCAACCAATTAATAATGCCCATTTGGTCGCTATAGGAACTTATCGAGATTTGGTCCCTAATTTCCTGACATTGTTTGAACGCTGTCAGAGAAATTTCGAGAAGTTCTATCGTCGAGCAGAAGACATTGCCAAACAAGAGCAAAAAAACTTTGCGGTAAAATGCCACACACAGTAATTGGGCAAGAACTAACGAGGCACTTGCCAACAATATCCTGAGTTACCGAAGCTTACCGCATACTACATCTCTACACGCAACGCAGAGTATACGGGAGAGGTTGACGGCGCATTTAAAACCTCAGGGTATTCTTCTCTATTTTTTCTCTTTTGGAAGTAATATCAATCGAGTGTCGCTCCATCGATCGTGGAGCATTTGTCTGTCTGGATGGCTCCAAACGGTGAAAAAAAATATCCAACCGACAGTGGCAAATAAAAATCGCAAAGCACATTGCCAAATGCCAGGCGTTAGTTTATTGATACCGATTAACTTAACTCTCCACGCTCGCATTCCAGTGGTCTGACCACCCCGTATCCAGAAATAACAAAAAAAACTAAAAATGCTGAATAGCCAGCCCAACTGAAAAAATAGGCCCGTTGCACGATCAACCTCAACTCCAAAAAGCCATTTACTGATCGCGATGTAAATCAAACCGTAAGCCATGCTAACAGCGAGCAACAGTAAAAAATCGTAACTTAAAATAACAAAGCGGCGTATAACTGATGGGTGCTGCAATTTAGCCAAGAGACCTCCCCGGGCGCACTAATTAATGTAACGAGCTGTCGATTAGTTCATTTAATAAAATTAAGAAATCTCTGATCCATTCAGAGATTTCCGCAACACAGGGAAGCCCTGCCATGTTCAATCGCTTAAGTGATTGAACATGTGACAAAAACAATAACACTATTATCGTATACTTCACCGCTCAACTTAAGACTGTGCAGCAGAGAATTCAGATAACCGATAACTGTCAGTACACAATCTGATAGAAAAGGTACCGTACAGAAGTCTCGCTCTATTTTTTATTAACAGCCGCCATTATCAACCATTACTCGAGACCGCTAATGCTGGAAGTACTGCCTCACCTATCTGTCGACCCCATTCTCGGGCTTGTCGTGGCTTACAACGAAGATAAAAATCCAGACAAGGTCGATCTGGGTGCGGGCGTCTATAAAAATGAACATGGGCATACGCCAATCATGTCGGCGGTAAGTAAAGCACAACAATACTGGTTACAAACTGAAACAACCAAGGTTTACGCTCCACCGGCAGGATTTGCTGGCTTCAACCAGGGAATACTCGAACTATTGTTCGACACAGAGCACCCGGTTATACAGGAAGAGCGCGCGATAAGTGTACAAACACCTGGCGGCTGTGGCGCATTGCGAATTGCGGCTGGCCTGATCAACCGCTGTCGACCCGGCGCCAGAATCTGGATATCAAATCCAAGTTGGGCGAATCATATTCCTCTGCTCGGCAGTGTTGGGTTGGAGCTGGTTGAGTACCCGTATTACGATGCGCAACAGCATATGGTCGACTTCGACAGAATGATGACAGCACTTCAATCCGCAGAAAAAGGGGATCTGATACTTTTACATGGTTGCTGCCACAACCCATCGGGAGCCGATCTGACTCGCGATCAATGGCGCTTGCTTACTGAACATTGTCTTGCCCGCGAGATCGTTCCATTCATCGATATCGCCTACCAGGGCTTGGGTGACAGTCTTGCAGAGGATGTTTGGGGACTACGGCATATGGCGGAGCGCTGCTCCGAAGTAATTGTGGCTTTGTCTTGCTCTAAAAATTTCGGCCTCTATCGCGAGCGTGTTGGAGCGACAGTCATTGTCGCCGCCAATACTGAGACAGCGACAGTGAGTCGCGGGCAATTGCTCAATATAGCTCGCGAAATCTACTCGATGCCACCGAGCTGCGGCGCTGCCCTAGTGGAAATTATTTTGAACGACAAAAGTCTCAAGCAGGAATGGCAAACTGAGCTAACACAGGTACGTCAGCGAATTCGCTCGCTGCGCGAGGCATTTTCGCAGCAATTTACCGCAGCCGGAATGGGGAGTGCTTTCGACTACATAAGTAAAGAAAAAGGAATGTTCTCGTTTTTAAATCTTAGCCCAAAGCAAGTTCAAGTATTGCGAGATCGTTACAGTATTTACCTTTTGAATTCCGGTCGAATAAATATAGCGGGACTCAACCAACAAAATATGGATTATGTTGTTCATTCGACAATCAATGTTATCGACGATTCGTAGAACCCAAAGAGCTTTTTTCAAGCAAAAATCTATGTTGACGTCGACAATGACTATCCGTAGAATCCCTATCCCTATTTAGGTCGGCCTGTACAGTTCGATCGCCCCTATTCATTCAATTTTTATTGTCAGCAAATCGACATCAATCAGGTCGGCCTTGTGACACTTCTTGGAGTCTATTAATGGCAACGATCAACCAACTGGTTCGTAAGCCTAGAAAACGTAAAGTAAAGAAAAGTGACGTACCCGCATTGCAGGCGAACCCGCAAAAGCGTGGAGTATGCACCCGGGTATACACCACCACCCCTAAGAAACCAAACTCGGCACTTCGAAAAGTATGCCGCGTCCGACTGACCAATGGCTTCGAGGTAACCTCGTACATTGGTGGTGAGAGCCATAACTTGCAAGAACACAGCGTGGTGCTGATTCGCGGCGGCCGTGTAAAGGATTTGCCGGGTGTTCGCTATCACACTGTCCGCGGTAGCCTGGACACCTCAGGGGTTACTGATCGCAAGCAGGGCCGTTCCAAATACGGCACTAAGCGTCCTAAGTAAACGCGAGATATAAAGTAAAGACCAAGTCGCGGATTTTTAATTTAGAAACAGTGGCTTTGGTAATCGTCCCCGGAATAAGTATTGATATACTTTGAAAAATACCGACTGAATGTAAATCTCGGCCGCCGACAATTAAACTGTTGCTTGGGTCAGTGGCCTTATTCCTTAAACCAAAAGCAAAACCAGACATATTCTAATCAGTTGCCGAAACGACTGAATCAAGAATCTGGAACGAACTAAACCGAGGCGTCCTAATAGACGATTTGTAATATGCCAAGAAGAAGAGTAGTTGCCAAACGCGAAATTCTGCCAGATCCCAAATACGGGAACACCAAGCTGGCAAAATTTATGAATATTCTTATGGTCAACGGTAAAAAATCCGTGGCGGAGCGAATCACTTACGGTGCACTTAGCATCGTCAGCGAGAAAGCCGACAAAGACGCACTTGAGCTGTTCGGCGAGGCACTTAGTAACATTGCGCCTCTAGTAGAAGTGAAAGCACGGCGTGTTGGCGGTGCCACTTACCAGGTGCCGGTGGAGGTACGCCCCGCTCGGAGGGAAGCCCTTGCCATGCGCTGGCTGGTTGAATACTCTAGAAAACGCAGCGAGAAATCCATGCCCGCTCGACTTGCAGGCGAACTGTTAGACGCCTCCCAGGGAAAAGGCTCCTCGGTCAAAAAACGTGAGGACATCCATCGTATGGCCGAAGCAAACAAGGCATTTTCTCACTATCGTTTCTAGCTTCACACTCAAATATTATCTAAAGACCTTTTCAAAGGCAGCGCATCACCGCTGCCTTTTTGCTGTCTGGCTCATCGATTTTAACTGGAGCTCAAAAAGTGGCACGTAAAACACCGATTGCACGTTATCGCAACATTGGTATTGTGGCGCACGTCGATGCAGGCAAGACAACAACGACCGAACGTATTTTGTTCTACACCGGTCTCTCACACAAGATTGGTGAGGTACACGATGGCACGGCGACAATGGATTGGATGGCGCAGGAGCAGGAACGCGGAATAACGATAACCTCAGCGGCAACCACCTGCTTTTGGCAAGGTATGCAGCAACAGTTCGATCAATACCGCATCAACATCATCGATACTCCCGGGCACGTGGATTTCACCATTGAAGTCGAGCGCTCATTGAGAGTACTCGATGGTGCCGTTGTCGTCCTTTGCGGAGCTTCAGGCGTACAGCCACAAACCGAAACCGTCTGGCGTCAAGCTAATAAATATCATGTTCCGCGAATTGTCTTCATTAACAAGATGGACCGAGCCGGTGCCGATTTTCATAAGGTAGTGAAACAACTCAAGGATCGGCTGGGAGCTAATCCAGTACCAATGCAGATGACTATTGGCTCTGAGGATGAGTTCAGAGGAGTGATCGATCTGATCAAAATGAAGGCCATCCTCTGGAACGATAAAGATCAAGGCATGACCTTTGAGTACTCTGACATTCCCGAAGACCAGAGGACACAGTGTGAGGAAATGCGCGATTATCTATGTGAGATCGCCGCTGAGGCAAATGAAACCTTAATGGAAAAATATCTCGAAGGAGAAGAGCTTAGCGAAACGGAGATTCGATCTGGAATTCGAATTCGTACTCTGGCTAATGAAATTGTCCCCGTCTTCGGCGGTTCCGCTTTTAAAAACAAAGGCGTTCAGGCAGTTCTGGATGCTGTAGTCGACTACTTGCCATCGCCGGAAGAAGTAAAAGCCATCGAAGGCACGCTGGAAGGCAGTGAAAAAGTAGAAGTTCGCGAAGCTAATGATGATGCCCCCTTTGCCGCTCTGGCCTTCAAAATTGCAACGGACCCCTTTGTGGGTACTTTAACGTTCTTTCGAGTTTACTCTGGCACATTAGAGAGAGGTTCCAGCATCTATAACTCAGTAAAAGGTAAAAGAGAGCGCGTTGGACGTATGGTGCAAATGCACGCCAACACTCGCGAAGAAATCAAACAAGTATTGGCCGGTGACATCGCAGCGGCAGTTGGCTTAAAGGATGTGACGACCGGCGACACGCTCTGCTCTGAGAGTAGCAAGATCATTCTCGAGCGCATGGAGTTCCCAGAACCGGTAATATCGGTGGCAGTAGAACCAAAATCCCAATCAGATCAGGAGAAAATGGGGGTCGCTTTGGGCAAGCTCGCTCAAGAAGATCCCTCTTTCCGCGTAAAGACCGACGAGGAAACCGGACAGACAATTATTTCCGGTATGGGCGAACTCCATCTGGATATTATTATCGACCGCATGCGCCGTGAATTCAGTGTCGAGGCCAATATTGGCAAACCACAGGTGGCCTATCGTGAGCGGATTACTAACGCTTGTGAAATAGAGGGAAAATTCATACGGCAATCCGGTGGTCGCGGCCAGTACGGCCACGTATGGATAAAATTTGAACCCGCCGAGAATGATAATGCTGGAAGTCTGGAATTCTCTAACGATGTTGTCGGCGGTACGGTACCAAAAGAATATATACCCGCGATCGAAAAAGGCATCACTGAACAAATGCAAAATGGTGTACTGGCGGGCTATCCACTGCTCGGCTTAAAAGCCACTTTGTACGATGGTTCTTACCACGATGTCGACTCCAACGAAATGGCCTTCAAAATCGCAGCTTCCATGGCGACCAAAAAGCTAGCGCAGGTGGGTGGAGCCAAGCTACTAGAACCGATTATGACTGTGGAAGTGACCATGCCAGAAAACCATATGGGAGACGTAGTGGGCGATCTCAATCGCCGGCGCGGTCTGATTCTGGGTATGGATGAAGATATATTGGGTAAAATCGTGAATGCCGAAGTACCCTTGGCCGAAATGTTTGGATACGCAACGGGCCTGCGTTCAGCCACTCAGGGGCGAGCCACCTTTACCATGGAGTTTAAAAAATACTCAGAGGTACCCGACAATGTCACCAATAGGATCATTGATAAAAATATTTAACCAACGCAAAAGATGCGTAAGCTTTTTATTTAAAATAATTATTGAATCCATCGGGTATTCTTAACATTAACCATTTTTCCGTAGAATCTGCCCGCTAAAGGCTTTCTTTATTGCTTCTTACCGGGGGAAAATCTCGTGAAAAAGGATAAAAAAGACCCATGATCACTCATCGCTGGATACCGTTGAAAAAAGGCGATACGGTCGATATCGTATCGCCGGCATCCAGGTGTACTCAAGAAGAGCTTCAAGGGGCTATCCAATTTATCGAAGATATGGGGTTAATTCCCCGCATACCCGAACCTCTCTTCAGTGACGACTTGGCGTTCTGCTCAAATTCAGATAATTTTCGTTTTAATCACCTCAAACAAGCTCTTAATGCAACCGATTCAAAAATAATTTGGTGTTTAAGAGGGGGCTATGGCTCTATTCGGATCGCTCCTACCATCGCCGAGATGATTCCGCCTAAAAAGGCAAAATTATTAATCGGATTCAGTGATATAACGACCATTCATCACATTGTAAATTTACATTGGGGATGGGCCTCCTTGCACGGACCACTGTTGTGTCAACTCGGACGCCATCAGCTAAACCCCAGAGACGTAGAAGAAATCAAAGAAATATTATTTGGTCGAATAGAGAAAACCACGTTCGAAAACTTAAAACCCTTAAATAGCTGGGCTGGCAAGAATAAAACCATCTGCTCTCGGATCATTGGCGGCAATCTTAAGGTAATCCAGTCCTTACTGGGGACACCGTCTTATCGACAACCACCATCTTCAATTATTTTTTTAGAAGATGCTGGCGAAAGGGGATATGCCATTGATCGTATGCTGGTCCAATTGACACAAGCTGGTTTTTTTCAAAACTGCACGGCGGTTATTTTTGGGAACTTTGAGTCTGGATACGAACCGGAAACACGAAATTCATTGTGGCCTGTGGCACTTGCAGAGTTTGCCAAGGCAATAGATATTCCAGTATTTTCCGAACTTCCCGTAGGCCATGGAAATCGACAAAGAAGTCTGCCTTTTGGAACCCGGGCCGTACTCAATATCGATTCGTCAAGATCTGTCATTAGTGTTGAAACTGGAGCCGATTTTACTCAACAATAAAAGCGTCATGCCGCCGGTTGAAATTCTGTTCCGGCGCACAACCATCTTGTAAAAAACGGGGTGATCTCTGCACACTGGGGGCTATCAGGGTTATTAAAAGATTCAATAGCCGTCTTCTGCTCTAGCAGCTATCATGCAACCCTCATTTTGAGTATCGCAATTCTCATTTATCTTTGTTTATAGACCATCATAGGAGACTAATCGTGGCTGTACTTGTCGGAAAAAATGCCCCTGATTTTACTGCACCCGCAGTACTGAGCGATGGAGAAGTTATTGAAAACTTCAACCTAGCTGACACCATCGCAGGTAAAAAAGCCGTTTTATTTTTCTACCCACTGGACTTTACTTTTGTCTGCCCCACCGAGTTATTGGCATTTGATAGCCGCGTCGAAGAATTCAAAAAACGCGGCGTCGAGGTGATCGGTGTATCCATCGATAGTCACTGGACCCACAACGCCTGGCGTAACACCCCCACCGATAAAGGCGGAATCGGTCCCTTAAAATACACTTTGGTAGCCGATATAAAACACGAAATTTGCCAGGCCTACGACGTCGAGTCCGATGCTGGAGTTGCTTTGCGCGGTTCGTTTTTAATTGATGAAGAAGGCATGGTTCGCCATCAGGTAGTTAATGATCTACCACTAGGCCGCAACATCGATGAAATGATGAGAATGGTAGACGCGTTGGCCTTTCACCAGAAACACGGCGAAGTCTGCCCCGCTGGTTGGAAAGAGGGTGAAGTAGGGATGAAAGCTGATCCAAAAGGTGTGGCGTCCTACCTGAGCGAGAATGTAAGCGCGCTCTAATATCGTTTCAGTGTAGCAATTAAAAGATTATTAGACCATTTAGAAGCCCAATGGATTAACCAACCCATTGGGCTTTATTGTTGGATTACAAAGAGCTCGGTCCATAATGCGCTGGAATCAAAACTCATTCACTTCTTGGAGAAACTCCGAGAGCTGATCAGGCATGGACATACTAGCCTTCAACCTTAAGTACCCTCTCCTTCTTGTCATAAAACATGAAAATATCGACAGACATCAGCTTTCCACTAGATACGCCGCAAACAATCGGCTTATTCTTAAGACGTAATAGATGTATTCAATTCCATTTTTACTACATTAGTACATTTGTGACTTGTAGCGGATGTGTGACATCCATCTATGGAAGTAGATAATACCTCTGATGAAAAACGGGCTTTTCAGCCCCTCGCAATAGGCCAACCGCCCATAGACTGCCAACGATTTACGATCAAACAGAATAACTCGGCTGTCTTTTGTACATCGTAAGCGGCTGAATGAGCCTTGGCACTGGAGAAATCGATGCCAGCAAGCTCACAGGCTTTCGCCAGAACGGTATGCCCATACGCCAAACCAGCCAAAGTCGCCGTATCCATACAGGAGAAAGGATGAAAGGGATTGCGCTTGATCCGGCAGCGCCCACAGGCAGCATTGATGAAGCCCAGATCAAAATGAGCATTATGGGCCACCATCACGGCTTTGGTGCAGTCTTGAGACTTAATCTCCTGGCGCAATGTTTTAAACAAATCATTTAATACAAAGGTTTCCGGCTCCGCCTGACGAGAGTCGCAGTAGGGTTCGATGCCAGTAAATTCTAAAGCTGAAGGCTCGAGATTTGCATTCTCGAATGGCTCCACGTGATATTGGTAAACATCGTTAATTTGAAGCTTCCCCAACCCATCCATGTAGAGTGTAGCGGCCGCCACCTCCAGCAAAGCATCTGTTTTGGCATTAAAACCGCCAGTTTCAACATCAATAACAACAGGTAGATAACCTCGAAATCGGTCAGTCAAGGCCGTGATTGGATTACTGTTGGTCAACGTGATGCATCCCTAATATATGAGAGTGTCGTTAAAAATTCTGGCTGGCAGCAAGCCTAGTCAGAGTCGATGGTTCGGTTTTGTATCGCGCGGAACACTTTTAGATCTTGCCTCCAAGCCGATAACTGTTCAACGATAGCCTTAGGTTTAAAAATAAGGGGATTGGAAAAATCGAAACCTTCACTGGCCTCCATTCCACGAACAATATCGCGAGTAAGTTCAAACGCCGAGGCAAAGCTTTCAGTCTGCAACAAAGAATACTTAAAAAAAGCTTCGCCGAAGTAAGTCATCTCCCGTTTATCACTGCAACCGAAACTTGTCTTATCGGCCGCTGACGCCACAATAACCATAGTTCGGTCATCTTTAACGGGTTTTACATAGCCTCCGGCGTAACAAGCGGAAATGACCACTACCTTGTGACGAATTGGAAGATCGCGAAGAATACGGCCCATACTCTCGGCACTTAGAGATTCCAGCTCGAGACCTTGTTGGTTGAGAACGAACTGAAAGTCTGGAGAACCGTGGCTAGTAAAGAAAACGAATAAAATATCATTTTCTTTATCCATTTTTGCAGCGATACCCTGCAATAAGCGTTCAATACTGGTGATGGTAGCCAGGGGAACTTGCTCAAAACTAAAATTTCCATTGATCAAAACAGCAGATTTTCCTGCCGTGCCCAGATGTTCGTCAAACAAGTCGCGGACATAGTTTACCTCTCGTCTGAACACGCCTTGAGAACCATCACCGGCAACTCCAGCGAAGTAAAGCTCACTCAAATCGGGATTTTGCTCTTCAATGGTATCGACAAGTGACTGTATCTTTTGCAATTGCGAGTAGAGCACATGTTCCACAACTTTGCTCGAATCGTGTTCTACCAGAGGATTGTCTGAACCACTTAATTCCCCGTAGTGCCAAACACCTTTGATACGCTCAATGCCATCTACCGCTTCAGCGTAGATTAAAATTCCTTCACCGTGACGCACTCCGTATTCAAACCCCCCCTCATAGCGCTCTCCGGAAAACTCCATAATACCCAGGCCGTGATAGCGACCATTATTAAAATTACCTTTATAGACTAGTCCTTCGTTACTCTCATACACCCCCTTGCCATGAAAATATCCGGCGACAAAGTCTCCTTCGTAATGGCCATTAGCATCGGTGAGTATACCCTCACCTTCGAACAGCCAATCTTTGAAGCTTCCCGTATAGCGAGTTTCTGCGTCACGATATTCAGCTTTACCTGTCAAATTACCCGTTTCAAAATTTCCCTGATATACGCTGTCCTCTGCATTGGTATAAAAGCCCTGACCATGAAACAAGCCATCTTTGAATTCACCTTCATAAACGTCTCCCTCAGTAGAAACCCATCTGCCTCTACCATCAAAGAGATTTTCTTTAAAGCTGCCTGTGTATTCGCCTTGAGAAGTTTTCATAAAACCTTCTCCGTTGGCCTTACCATTAAGCACTTCGCCTTCGTACTGCAGCCCGTCCTCAAACAAGATTTTGCCTTTACCCGTAGCTACTCCATTGACAAATTCACCCTCGTAAAGGTTACCGGACTGCCCATAGGTACCTATACCGTGGAATAGACCATCCTGGAATTCACCATCGTATACATCCCCGTCTGGCCAAACAATACGGCCTAGGCCGCTGGGCGCGCCTTCAAAGAGGCTGCCATCGTATTGCCCGCCATCGGGTAAAAAGGCTACAGGCATGGACACATCATCGATGAAGTACTGTTTCTTCTCGATAATGATGGCGCCGAAGATAAAACCACAAGTAAAGATGAAAAAATATCGAAGCATTTTCACGCTGTCCCAATCATCAGCTGACGAACTTCAAGGGTTGATTACAGATTCGACAACAATACTGTTGAAGCCCTTTCTGAACTTTTTTATGTCGATGAACGCTTAACGCTACTTGGCGACAGGCGCATCGATAATCAAAGGAAGCTATGCGGCGGTGGGGAATACCTTCGAGATCGTAGTTGCCGCGAACAACCGGGACTGCACCAAATTCGACCATTATCTGACGCCATTCTCTCCCGTGAGGCTTAATATTTCGTAAACCGTGCAGACAGTCGGAAATATAGTGCGCTACTTCGTGGGGAATGGTATTCGACCAACTGTCCTCAGAATACTTGGTAAATAGCCAAGGATTGAAACGTATCAGGCGCTGGTGTTTTGCAAACGGAGAGACTTTTATCCGAACTTTGTACATTCCAGCCGCTCGGCCGTATAAATCAAACAAAATAGGGATGGCGGGAAAACATCGACCGTAGAGACTGGATGCCGAAGTCAGATAACGCTGTACTTCTTCAATTACTGCCTGCCGAGCAGGCTGATCAATGGGGATCACTTCGTCCATATTAAACCATCTTACTGTATTGAAGAGACAAAAAAAACGGGCGATTGACAATTCACGGCCAGTAATAATGTTTTGGTATGCAATTTTTCGAGGTAAGCAAAACACCCTCGGACTGCAGCAGTTGTCGCTGCCGCTGAGCATTGGCGAAGTTTGCCAGCTTACCTTGAGCGCTGACAATCCGGTACCACGGTAATTCGGAACCGGAGGGAAGTAAGTGCGGATAACGACAAGTTTGTCTGGGGCTATTCAACTCAGCTAACTTTGCCGCGAGGCACCTGGGATAGCACCAGCAAAAGCGCTCAAAGGCAGAGACGTCATTCTTTTTTTGTGAATTACTGTCGACATCGACGGCTATCGGATTTGTTTATTTTACTTTCCGATTCTACTGAACCGGCACCAAATTTCTAGGGCTTCCAAAGCACCGCTACCGCGACTATCGACGAGCAATATGTGAATTGGGAGCAACTTCTCTCGCCTTTTTAATAGCGAGATAAACTCTGTCGGACAATAGAATTATGGTAATTAGGCCGTAAAGTACAGGCATGCTGATATCTGCTTTCACCAACCACCAGTAGTGCAAGATCGCCAGTATTGCGATTACATAAATCAGTCTGTGTAACTGTAACCAACGCTTGCCTAGGCGCCGCTGTAGTGTCTTATAAGAAGTAACCGCCAGCGGCAACATAAGTAGAAAAGCCAGAAAGCCAACACTGATGTAGGGTCGATCGACGATATCTTCCCACATTGAGGCCAAATCGAAAAAATGATCGAAGAATAGAAACACCAACAGATGCAGGCTTACAAAAGCAAAACTCCACAAGCCCAGAAAACGTCGATACTTGATTAGTCGATTCCAGCGAGACCATCTGCGGACAGGACTCACGGCGAGTGTGGCCATTAAAAAATTCAGGGCCCATGTGCCAGTTTCGTGAGTGATGGTTTCAATAGGGTTCGGGCCGAGCCAGGACAAAAATAAACCGACAAATAAGTAAGCAAGATAGCCGAGCGCCACCACGTTGATTACCGTTTTTATCCAGAGCGTATTAGCGAACAAAACCTGGAGCGATGAACTCATGGAGACATGCAACGCTTAATGGTTCCTTTTTAAGTTCATGCCTGCATACAGACTGGCGACTTCTTCCTCATAACCGTTAAACATCAATGTCGGCTGTTTGAATAATTTGCCAACGACGCGCTCTTTGCTCTGGCTCCAGCGAGGGTGGGAGACATTCGGATTGACGTTAGAATAAAAACCATATTCCAAAGGCGCGGACATATTCCAACTAGCCTCCGGCTGAGTTTCGGTAAAACGAATGGCCACAATAGATTTAATACTCTTGAAGCCGTACTTCCAGGGAACGACTAATCTCAAGGGAGCGCCGTTTTGATTTAACAAGGGCTTACCATAGATACCCGTGGCGATAAGAGTGAGCGGGTGCATGGCTTCATCCATGCGCAGGCCTTCGCGATAAGGCCACTCGAGTACTTTCCGACGTTGTCCCGGCAGTGGATTCTTTCTGTCGTAAATGGTTTCAAAAGCAACATACTTTGCTCTGGAGTTCGGCTCGAAACGCTTGATCAATGATGACAGTGGAAAGCCAACCCAAGGGATGACCATGGACCATGTTTCAACGCAGCGGAAACGATAGATACGCTCTTCAAACGTTAGCGGTTTAAAGATATCTTCCAACGCATAACTGCCGGGTCGGTTACACTCACCCGATACAGTGACAGTCCAATTATCAGTTATCAGTTTATCCGCATTTTTTACTGGATCGTCTTTGCGATAACCCAACTCATAGAAATTGTTGTAGGTCGTAATATCGTCAAAACTGTTCAACTCTGCATCGAGATCAACTGAGCGCTCTATACCCTGGAACTTATCTATGAATTTCTGGGCAGTAGCCATCGCTAGATTGGGAAAGTAACTGAGCAAACAAAGCGCGGCACTGCCTTTTATAAAATGACGCCGATTCAAAAATAAGCGTTCATCCGTCACATCGTTCTCTGTAAGCCTTGACCGGTAGGCCTTGGGGGTCGTAATGCTCATAGAAACTCTTTCTCTAACTGCGGTAGAGGCAGCGTATCGTTAATCGCGGTATATGTAAAATTGACTGGCCGAGAACTGGTAAAAATACTGAAAGTAGGCTGATTTGGGCGTTAGCCTGTCGCGTTTCGGTGTTCCGCCCTTGGGGTAAAAATATGTGTAAAACTACTTATCAATCGGCCATTTAATTAGACCACTGATAACTCAAAGAGTTTCAATGGCGTCAAAGTCTAACCGTTATTATGATTGCTTATATTCCGCAAAGAACTCTTCCAGACCTCCGATTGCCTTTCTCAGTTCGTCTTTGTGTGGAAGGAATACAATCCGGAAATGATCGGGTTTTTCCCAGTTAAAAGCAGTGCCTTGAACAACCAGCACTTTTTTCTCTGTCAGGAACTCCAATACCCACTTTTCATCGTTGGAAATATTAAACTTATTGATATCGACCTTTGGGAACAGATAAAGAGCGCCCTTGGGTTTTACACAGCTAATTCCTGGAATAGCGGTAATCAGATCGTAAGCCAAATCGCGTTGTTCTTTTAAGCGGCCACCAGGCAATATTAACTCATTGATGCTTTGATATCCGCCCAGTGCAGTTTGCACGCCAAGCATAGCCGGAGCATTGGCGCATAAACGCATGGAGGCGAGTATATCCAAGCCTTCAATGTAGCTCTTTGCGCAGCGTTTATCCCCCGTTATGAACATCCAGCCAGAGCGAAAACCAGCCAGGCGGTAAGATTTAGAAAGACCATTAAAGCTAAGGCAGATGACATCTTCCGATAAGCGGCTCAAAGGAATGTGTTTCATACCGTCATAGACAATTTTGCTGTAAATTTCATCCGCGAATAGAATCAGATTGTGCTCTCGAGCCAAATCAACGATCTGCTTGAGTAGATCTTCGCTGTAAACGGCACCCGTAGGGTTATTGGGGTTGATTATGACAATACCCCGTGTATTTTTGGTAATTTTGAGTTTGATATCTTCGATATCTGGAAACCAATCGGCCTTCTCATCACAGTGATAGTGAATGGACTTTCCGCCAGATACATTTACAGCAGCGGTCCACAGAGGGTAATCTGGCGAGGGGATCAACACTTCATCTCCCTGATTAAGCAAAGCCTGCATGGCCATCACAATTAGCTCGCTAGCGCCGTTACCCAGATAAATATCATCGGTATTAACACCGGGAATTTGCAAACGCTGAGTTTCGTGCATAATGGCTTTGCGCGCGGCAAACAGACCTTTGGAATCAACATATCCCTGTGCCTCTCGCAGATTAGCGATGATATCTTGAATAATTTCGTCTGGAGCATCGAAACCAAAGGGAGCCGGGTTGCCAATGTTGAGCTTGAGGATACGATAGCCTTCTTCTTCCAATCGAACCGCTTGCTTAAGCACCGGACCACGAATGTCATAGCAGACATCGGCCAGCTTGTTGGACTTCTCAATAGTTTTCATTAAAGTTTTTCGCTAGGTATTAAGGTTGCTTGCTAAAGTTAACTACTAATATAGTGTTTGAAAAGCGTAAGAATCGGAATCTCTGAGAACAAAAGTCCGAGCTGGGCTTACGATAAGCGCTCTACTCTTGTAAGGTCAGTAGAATCAAAAACTTGATTCTGTCCAAGTCTTTACCCCTTGGGCCATTTGGATAAGCTCTGTCTCTCAAAGAGGGAGTGGTAATTTAACATGCCGTCATCTCGCTTTTTTCAACGCTTTAAATAAAGACTGTTGCCGAACAACAAAATTTGACGGTTCTATTGAATGATATCGACTTCGAGTGATGACGGAGAATGTCATTTTGCGCTAGTCCGATCAAAGCTGAAAATTCATTTAGACCGGTGATTACGAAGCGAGCAACCAAAAAACAATGTGGAGACAAATGATTATGTCAGATAAATTCGTTAAAGACGACGCTTACTGGAAAGAAGAGCTGGGTCCAGAGGAATACCGAATCTGTCGCGAAAAAGGTACCGAAAGAGCGTTTAGTGGGTGTTACTGGGATACAAAGACGCCCGGCATTTACCGCTGTAAATGCTGTGGTGAACCCCTGTTTGAATCAAACACGAAGTATGATTCTGGCTCGGGATGGCCGAGCTTTTACAGACCTATTGAACAGGACCTTGTTATCGAAGAACAGGATAAAGGCTTGGGCATGGTTCGCACCGAGGTAATGTGTCAGAACTGCGGAAGTCATTTGGGCCACGTTTTTCCCGATGGCCCACAACCTACAGGTTTGCGCTATTGTATTAATTCTGCTTCTCTGGAGCTGAAGGAAGGAGACGCGGAGCCTTAGGCCGATGAAGTTCTACTTATACGGACAACTTACCTGTCTGCTGCTGCTAATCGTCGTTGTGATCTGCTATCGAGCTAACGTTGTAAGCTTTAAGCCGTTTTCAGCGATCTTTGCTGCACTGCTACTGACTTGGATAACACTGGGAGTTATCTCGCTCATTCTACTGTGCATCAACATTGCCGAGAAAAACCTCCCCATAGCGCTGTCAAAATATGGATCCAGCAGTTTACTAGCGCTATTGCCCATCGCGGCATTACTGATTCTTTTTGTCAAAGCGCGCTCTGTGCCGCCTATACACGACATAAGCACAGACACTGCCCACCCGCCAGAATTTGTCATCGCACCAACACTCAGAAGAAGCGGCCACAACCCATTGAATTACAACGATCGTGTCAGACAATATCAAAGCGAAAGCTATCCAGAAATAACCACTCTGGAATTATCAGAATCCTTTAAATCTGTATTTTCGCGGGCCATTGCGGAAGCTAAATGCATGGGCTGGGACGTACACTATATCGACGAAGCCAACGGCTTGATTGAGGCAACCGCGACCAGTCAACTCTTTGGTTTCGTCGATGACATCGTCATTCGGGTGCATTCAGCAGATGAAAATCGTTTTGTTGATTTGCGCTCGGCGTCTCGGGTGGGCGTCAGCGACTTGGGGACTAACGCCAAGCGTATCAGCGCTTTTCTGGAGAAGATGCAAGAGGGCTTTTGAGGGGAAACTAACTCGCTAAATATACAGATCGAGTTAGTTAAAGGCCCGTGTGGGGCAATGTTATAGGTATCCCCTTGAATGCCACCCCCCCACCCCGCTACTTCACTTTTGAATGCCAGGATTTAACGACGTCAATTTTGAAAAATGACTCCAGTTAAAACACAGACTAAGGGAAGCGAAGCGACTACCATAGAAAGCTAAAACTACTTAATTTTTCCTTCTTTATAAATCACATACTTGCGCACAACTGGATCAAACTTCTTGATTTCCATTTTTTCAGGCATTGTCCGTTTATTTTTGTCGGTAGTATAGAAGTGACCTGTACCGGCACTGGAATTTAGACGAATCTTTTCACGCATCTTTATGTCTCCTCGGTTTTAACAACGATTTTTGCTTGGCTTGATAGAGTTAAACTCTCTCGCCGCGGGCACGAATATCCGACAACACTTTATCGATCCCCAGCTTATCGATGATGCGTATGCCTTTGGTAGAAACGCGCAATTTGACAAAACGCTTTTCTTCTTCAACCCAGAAACGATGGTAGTGCAGGTTGGGCAAGAAGCGACGTTTAGTATGGTTTTTTGCGTGCGATACGTTATTACCGGTGACCGGACGCTTGCCGGTTACTTGACAAACTTTTGACATGATATACCTCTATATTCTGACTTTTTGCGATCCAAATATTTTTGGAGAATTTATACTGCTGTACTGACAATGCTTTCTTTATTAATTCTTTCTCGATGCAGCACCGCCATCAATCGCACTTGCATCGGTGACTAGCTTTCACCAGATGTAAACATATTTATGCGTTCAGCCTAGCAGAATAATGACTCGATACTATTGTTACTGTAAGCAATATCCAAGCCGTCCAAACAAATAGATTCTATTTGTTACTCTAACTGAGAAAGTTTGGTGGGTTTTAGTCTATTTCCGCTGGGAAACACCCCCGTTAAAAATAGCCCGCGATATTGCCAGAAACCATTTAAAACTTCAACGACTAGCGCTCTGTGAACACTCGCGGCAAACAAAAAGTGACTGCGGATGTTTTTACAGTGGATTCGGTTATAATTGCGGCTCAATCGCCCATTAAACCAAACTACCAGGGCAACGGCTATACCAGCCCGATAAGAATTATTGTCAACCACTGCAGCGATCGCCGCTTGCCCCACAGACAAAGTGATTAAAAACCGAATGATGAATAACGCCTTTTTCACCACTGCCATATCCACATCGATCCTAACGTTTTCCTTGCTCTTTGCCTCGGGGCAAGCGCTAG
>JBLIHY010000002.1:0-46197 GCA_047634655.1 Cellvibrionaceae bacterium | reverse complement strand
ATACAGTTTATTCAACAGATCTGGTCCAGTTCACTGCCGCACAGGCAGCTTAGAAAGATGGCATCAAAAGCGTTACCCAGTCTTCAGTGTTCACTGCCGCACAGGCAGCTTAGAAAAAAACATAAAAAATGCTGCTGAAGTTTCAAGAGTTCACTGCCGCACAGGCAGCTTAGAAAATAAAAATAGAGACCGTTTACCATGTCAACAAGTTCACTGCCGCACAGGCAGCTTAGAAAGCTGGCGGGTGCACTAGTCCATTGCTGATTAAGTTCACTGCCGCACAGGCAGCTTAGAAAACTTAGTTGCACTGTCATATTAACGTCCAACCGTTCACTGCCGCACAACTAGCTTGGCAAATCCCGTATGCCATCCTTTGTTTGGTTTTTCAGGTGTTTTTAGAGAGTAAGATTATCGGTTAATCGCCTAATCAACGGGGACTTTAACCCGTAGGGTGATGTACTAGACTTCTGACTGTTTATCCCTATTTATTCACGAAAGTTGGTGGCTATGAGCGAATTCGAACAGCGTACTCAGCGAATGAATCTTACCCTTCAGCGGAAGGGGAGTGATGGCAACGATGAAGAAGTTGAGTTGCCTCTAAAGCTGCTGGTGACGTGCAATTTTCAAGGTGTAAGCGATGAGTTTCCTATCGCTGAGGGCTCAACCGTCAATATCAATAAAGATAATTTCAACACGGTTATGCACGCCACCGCGCCGCGCTTACAGGACCAGTGTTGCCAATTGTCTACTCACGCCGCCCGAGCTTTCCCTGGATATTTGCTTCCGCTCCATGGAAGATTTTCATCCCGATAATATTATCCGCCAAGTACCCAGCCTCGATCGCCTCTGCAGGTTGCGCGAGCTATTGTACGAGCTCAAGCGCAAACCCGAAGACCAAGAGCGGATTATCGAACAGATCATTCGGCTCGCCGCCGAATAACTATATTTATGGAATAAAACTTTGCAAAGGAGGGCGGATGCCATGGCTTCTCGACAACTGATTGCCCTCAACCAATTGGATCTCGTCGATCTGCTGAGGGTTGATGCCCACTGCGGTCGCCTCAGCGACGAGCAACTAAAGCTGATTATACCCACGCCCTACCATGTAGACGGGATGCGCGCTGTGCTGTCTCGTGGCGAGTAAGTTTACTGCTCTGATACCCCGCGCCTGCAACTGATTTTTCCCACCAAGGGGATTACTATGTCAATCCCGCCGCCAATATCACGTCCATCGAAAAAACCGTCAAGAACTGGCTGAAATTGCGTTTCTACCGTTTGGGTGCCGACAAGCAACGCGAGTATCTCGAAGCCGTTTCCTACCGCATTACGCTTCGATTTCATTCCCCCGACGGCTATGTGATCGAGGAGGGCAAGGGCCCGGTGGACGGGACGATTCACTACGAGGATATAGCCGGTGGCAATTTGCTTACGGTGCACTATGGGTTGCCGGGTAGCGATTGCTCCCGTCAGGATGCGCTGGTTTGTGTGCGCGAGGTCAATGAACTGCCGCTGAAAATCTATTTACTGCACATCGATATCGGCTGGACGTTTTCGGAGGGCCACCCCGAAGGCAGCTATGAACTGACCCTTGAAGATCAAGTCTTTATTTGCTGGCTTTTTCGTTTTTTGACTGGTTATGCACTATTTTTTTCGCGCTGAGTTGTAAGCAAGAAACCAATAAATAAACGCACAATGCCGAAAGTATCTGAGTTAAAACTGCATTTTTATGATTAGCCAAAAACGATTTTATTTTCAGGTTTTGTTTTATCCACCTGAAAAATCATTCTACTTGCCAGCGTTGCCTATTAAGATCAATCTGCTCATCTACCCAATACCCTATCTTGATGGAGAAGCTTGAGCAAGGTATGGCATCAATAACTTATCGATTGTACTTTTCCCGCCTGCGTCCCCTGTGGAGAGTTTATCGATATTGCTCCGAAGGCCGAAACTGGCGTGGCCGGTAAAGCAGCTAGGTATATTGTAATTCTTTACCACCCAACAGATGGGCCGGACTCTTGGCAGCAATTGCTGCCGTAACTAAAGTGCGTTTTCGTTCTTTTTTCTTTCGAATAGCCTGTGCGGGGTACCTTTAACATGAACAAACTTGTAGAACGACTGGCAGCGTATGAGATTTCTCCGTTCTGGGTCAAGGTCCATTTAATGGTAGAAGATCCGTGCAACCGAGAGAGTAGGGTGGTGGATATCTTGATCGATCATCAATTTTGGCGGAAAGACCTGTTGTTAACTTTCAGCGGGCATTATTACGCCGTCACTCTAGGGGGCTTTGCTCAGTACTTCTGAATAATACCCTTGAGATTGCAGATCTGTGAAGCAGGAGCCGAAGTCTATACATCCCGCTGCCGCCCCTTTTGCGCCTCTGCTGGCAACGCGAAGCCTGTGGGAGTTATTTGCAGGCTTAGGGTATTCTTTGTTGTTGGTTCATTAGTCGCTAGGCTTTATCTTGAATACTCAGCCAATATGGCGATAATGCATCCCGGGAATTGTTTGTTTTTACGAGGGCGCGTTGTTTAGCGCTTCGAGGATTCTGTCTGTATTATACGGAAGTTCGCCGTTTTAATACCCATGGGTAAGACCAGGGTTTTTCCGGGCGCCCAGTTATGCTGGGGTACCCAATGGCCTCCGTCTCAACTTGCCGGCGAGCCCTGAAAGATATCGCTACTTTAAAGTGACTGTCTAACAAAAATATAGCAATTACCTGGGTTAGCCGTAAAATCGGCAAACTCGAAAGCCGATGGGAAGCGCAAAAATTTATAACTTCGATTCTGTTGCTGGCCGTTATTTATCGTTATAACGCCCTGGCGATGAGGGTGTTCATCGCCACCCTGTGAAAAGGTGGCAAATGGTAGAGATATGGCGTCGGACTCATTTACGGTTTGTTTGCCATCCATCTGCGAAACGGTCGACAAAGTTCATAACACCATTTCACGCGAGCATCGTGAATAGCTGATAAGAAAGACAAGCAGGGATCCAAGCCAATTAGATCAAACCGCAAAAGTATCCGTAGCCGTCTCGAAAAGCGACTCGCTAAAACCGCAAACAAACACAGCTGAATATAGAGATAAATTGTGAAATACCGCGCAGACATTGATGGCCTAAGAGCCATCGCCGTATTAATCGTCATCTTCTTCCACTTTGGCATCCCAGGTTTTGCCGGTGGGTTTATTGGTGTCGATATTTTCTTTGTGCTTTCGGGTTATCTGATTGGCTCAATTATTCTTAAACAACTTGAGCAACAACGTTTCAGTTTTACCCAATTTTATTTCCGTCGCTTTCGTCGCCTCATGCCAGCGTTTGCCGTTGTTATGGTAGTCAGCATTATTCTGGGCTACTGGCTGATGTTACCGAAGGACTTTCGCGAGTTTGGCCAAAGTCTCGCTGCGGCTACGGTTTACCTGTCGAATTTTCTGTTCTATCGCGAGGCCGGCTATTTCGATACGGCCTCACATCTGAAGCCACTGTTACATACCTGGACTTTAGCGGTTGAAGAGCAGTTCTACATTGTCTTTCCATTTATCGCGTGGTTGATATTCCGCATCAAGCGAGACTGGCTGCTGGCAATCTTCATTGTGCTCACTTTACTTTCTCTAGTGGCGTCCATTGTATATTTGCCGCAAGACGCCAGCGCTGTTTTTTATCTTTACCCCTTTCGCGCCTGGGAAATGTTTCTCGGTGTCTTACTGACGGCGGTCAGTTTACCCACGATTCGCCGCCCGCTCTTTGTCAATTTGCTGGCGGTTGTCGGTAGTCTTCTGATTCTGGTCCCCGCTTTTTTGTATACCGCGAAGACTCCTTTCCCCGGCTTAGCCGCCTTGCCGCCTTGCTTGGGAACCATCATTCTCATCTACTGCGGCATGTCGTCGAACAGCATCATTAATAAATGGTTGACGAATCCAATCGCTGTTTTTATCGGCAAAATTTCTTATTCACTCTACCTGTGGCATTGGCCTTTCTATGTGTTTTATGTCTACGATAAACCCGATGCTTTGCCTGCACTGGATATCGTTCTCCTGATTGTCGCCACCTTCGCCGCGGCTATACTTTCCTGGCGTTTCGTCGAAACGCCCTATCGCGAAGGTAGAGTTATTCTTTCGAAAAAAGTGTTCAATGTTTTTGCCACCACCGGCGTGGTGTCGACGCTACTTGTCAGTATGGGGGTCTACTTGCACTTTAGTAACGGGGCTCCGCAGCGTTTAAATGACGATGCGGCTCGATTTGCCAGCGCTGCTGGCGATCTATTCGGCGATTTAACCGGCTGTTCCCGCATAGGAAACCCCATCATTCCCGAACTGGACTTTTGTGAGATTAACGGTGCACTCGATGCAGAGAAATATACTCTGATTTGGAGTGACTCTCATGGCGCTGCATTCAAAAGCGGCTACGAATTCGCCAATATGCAAGAGCAGCAGTCAGCTTTGATAGCCTGGACTGGCGGGTGCGCGCCAGTTTTCGGTATCGACAAAGACGAATCAACGTCGTCTCGAGCCATTAATGAACAGTGCAAATTTCGCAATGCAGCGATAAAAGAGCTACTGCTCACCGATAAACGAATCGACAAGCTAGTGATGCTTGGGCGCTGGTCTTACTATTATGTCGGTCAGGGGGTCGGCGTCGACGACCATAATAAAATTGAAATTTGGCCGGTTGGTGGTCAACGGCCAGTCGAGGATCAGTCAGCGTTTTTCCTCGAGCGTATTCAGCAGACCGTCGAAGAGCTAAACACGATGGGTTTTAAACCCTACGTGATCGAGCAAGTTCCAGAATTTCCTAGCTATTTGGCCCGGCAATTGGCGTTGGGTTTCATTAAAAACAAACCGGAAGTGGTCGATAATCTCGATCAATTAACGACGGTTGCCTACAGCGAGGTTGATAAGCGACAGGGGGCCGTAAGGGAATTATTTGAGAAATTATCCAGTGAAGACAAAGTTGATCTCATAAAAACGCATCAATTCTTTTGTGACGAAAAGACCTGCTCGCTGATGATCGATGGAAAACCTGCCTACTTCGATAATAATCACATATCGACCTACGGCGCTAGAGAGATCAGCCCCATGTTTAATCAACTGCTAGATAGCCAATGAGGAATCTTACTTATGTCGACTGATGCTATTTTCGATACGGAATGGGATGTCATTATCATCGGCGCTGGAATGGGTGGCGGCACCGCTGCTTACCAGCTGACAAAGCATCAAAAAAATGTCCTTTTAATCGAAAAGGGCTATTCATCATTCAAACGGTTTGAAGGCGTTGAATTCGAACTGGAAGATCCAAAAGAGCGCCTGGAAAGTGGCAAGTGGCCAACAAAACTGACCACTACAGTCAATGGCCGAAAATCTGATATTTGGGCGCCCTTAGGTTGTGGTCTCGGAGGCAGCACCCTGCTGTATGCGGCCGCTCTACAGCGATTGAAACCATTTGACTTCGATGAACAATCGTTACCAAATGGTCAAACCATTCGCTGGCCTTTCAGTTACAGTGAATTGGAGCCTTACTACCAACAGGCCGAGGCACAGTTTTCAGTTTGTGGAACCCCTGACCCTCTGGATACGCAATCTAACTACCAGTTAAAGTCGCCGCCGCCAATGTGCGCCGCAGATCAACATCTATTTCAGCAATTTCAGGCCGCGGGGTTTAATCCCCATCGTTTGCATGTCGCCATTGACTACGATGCTCCCTGTCAGGAGTGCGGCGGCCATATCTGCCCGAAATCCTGTAAGAAAGATGCCAATAATGCCTGTGTTGAGCCTGCACTATCCAGTGGCTACCTGACCATACTGGACAACACCGAGGTGATACGCATCAATGCGGGTAAGACCGCTGTCAGTAGCGTTCAGGTAAGGCATGAGGGCCAGGAGAAAGAGCTCAAAGCTAAGCAGTTTGTGTTATCTGCCGGAGCTTATTTCACGCCGGTTGTGTTACAGCGTTCGGCTAGTGACGATTGGCCGCAGGGTTTGGCTAATGAATCGGGGCTGGTTGGAAAAAATCTTATGTTTCACGCCAGCGACTTTATTGCCATTTGGCCAAAAGAAAAACACTCCCGGGAAGGGTACAGCAAGACTATTGCGGTTCGCGATTTTTACGATCAACCGGATAAAAAGTGGGGGGAATTGCAATCTACTGGGCTGACTGCAGGTTACGGTAATGTTTTGTATGCATTGCGTTTGCTGTTCGACCAGAGCGTATTTAAAAAGATACCGCTACTGCGGCACGTTTTACGCATCCCGGCTTATATTGCCAGCAAGGTACTCGGCGAGGCGACGGTGTTTACGACCATCGTCGAAGATTTTCCCTACTTGGAAAATCAAGTGTTTATCGATGAAAATACGCCATCGGGTATGCAAGTCGAATACACCATTCACGAGGAATTTCGCCAACGCGTCCGCGCCATGACCAAGACCGTTCGCCAGAGGCTTTCTAAGCTGAGAAGCTATCCTATGTCGCTAAAAGTTAGCTTGAACTACGGGCATCCCTGCGGCACTTGCCGGGCTGGCGATGATCCCGCGACCAGTGTTCTGGATAGAAACTGCAAGGCCCACGGCATAGACAACTTTTACATTGTCGACAGTTCTTTTATGCCAACCAGTGGCGGCACAAATCCCAGTTTGACTATCGCCGCCAATGCTCTGCGGGTTGCCGATCATATCGCCAAACAATTGGATTAGTTGAACTGTGTTAGTTGATTAGCCCGGCAGCGAGCGTCTTCTTCCGACATTTTATCATCGCCCAGTAAAAGTCTGGCCACTTTATTCCAGCTGAGCCTGGGGAGGCGGCGTCCGTTCTGTACCAGGGTGACCAGAGAACTGTTATTGACTTTTCCGGGTTCGCATTAGTGAGGTTTTTACTCTAAACACCGTCCATCGGGCCACCTCGCATTGCTTAACTGTAGTATTTTGATGTATTTGCAGCACTGCGTTAATGGCCAAAAATTTCCCTCGCTTCCCTGGTTTTCTTTGTAGAGCCGACTATTTCCAGAATTGTAATTTACTTTTGATTTTTTGTTTCAATGATTTGGGCGGTAGCCACTCTTGGTCGCGCTCAAAAATACTGTTTTTCTTGGTATTGGTTCGTTGAGCCAGCATCACTGCCCAGCCCGCCGATACAGAAGGATCGATCCCGGTATAATCGCTCATTTGCGTGTTTAGATGTCCGGGTATCCACTCGTGTACTTCTACTTGTTTTTGCAAATGAGCGATGTCTGCCGCAATGCCTTTTGTCAAAGCGTGAATTGCGCCCTTGCTCGCCGAATAAGCGGCGCTGTTGGCAATGGGTGATAAGTCTGCCCAACTGCCCAGATTGTAAATGCGACCACTGTCTTGCTTGAACATGACTGGAAGTACGGCTTTGCAGACGTTTGCTACGCCGATAACGTTAATTTCTATCGCTTCTGTAAAAGTTCCTGCGGACTCGTCGACAAAATTTATTTTTGGGTAAACGGCGGCGTTATTGAATAAGATATCGATGGTTTGATGTTTCTCGGACACTTCGCCGACCGTTCTGCTCAATAAGTCGTAATCGAGAACATCGACGGCATAATAAGTAAAATTTTCGCCCCCGATGCTATCGGCAGTCTCTTCTAAACGCGCTTGCTGGCGGCCCAAACCAATCACCTGACAGCCCTCTTTACAAAATGCTTGGGCGAGCGCACGTCCAAGACCGCTGCCTGCACCCGTTATTAATACCACTTTATTTTTTAACATAGACCTTACCTTTATTTGATTTCGTTAGCCTCGATAGAAGCCCCTGGCTTGTTTTACACACCACACCTTGTGGTATGTCCTCTGAGTAAAGCTTCATAACAAAGCGCTGTGGTTTGCTTTGATTAGCGATTGCAGTATAAACGTCTTGTTTCTTCAGGCAAGACCGCTATCAACTCAAGAGTTTTAATTATAAGTCTGCGGGTGTGGTATGAATCAGCGACCAGTTCTGAGGCCACTTAAAATTTCTTTAAGATAACGCCGACCTCGAGGTGAGGGGTGTAGGGGAATTGATCAAAGAGCGCCAGGGCTTCGACGCGATATTGATTAACCAGTTTTTGCAGATTGGCAACTAAACTGGAAGGGTTGCAGGAGAAGTAAATGATTTGGTCGAAGCGTTGCACCATGGCCAGAGTGTCGTCGTCCAAACCGGCTCTCGGAGGATCGACAAATACACTCGAAAAATCATAACTTTTCAGATCTACGTTTTGCAGACGATGGAAGGCGCGCACGCCGTTCATTGCCTGAGTCATATCCTCACTGGACATGCGCACAATCGCCACGTTATCAATGGCGTTATCGCGAAGATTATGCAAAGCCATTGCCACCAAGCTCTTGGATATTTCCGTGGCGAGTATCTTTCTGAAATTCTGCGCCAGCGGCAGGGTGAAATTGCCATTTCCACAATACATTTCCAGGAGATCGCCACCGCATGTTTGCGTGTGCGCAATTGCCCAGGACAACATCTGTTCGCAAATATGGCCATTGGGTTGCGAAAAACTTCCTTCGATCTGCCTGTATCGATAAATCCGCTCGCCTACTTGGAGTTTTTCTTCAACCCAGTTGCGAGACAATACCACTTTTTGCTTGCGGCTCCGGCCGACGATGACAACTCCCAACTGGCGTTGCAATACTTCCGCTGCTTGCACCCAGTCCTCTTCCAGAGGCCGATGATAAATCAGGGTAATGATTGCGTCTTGCGCCAGGGTTGATAAAAATTCGACCTGAAACAGTTTTTTGCGCAAGGTCTCACTTTGGTTGATGGCCGACAGCAAGGTCGGCATTAATTGATTGATCTTCTCCGAGGCCACCGGATACTGTTCGAGAAAAATGGGTTTTCCGGTGGATGAATCGGTCATGGCGTAGCAGGCTCGTCGAGCCTCGTGCCAGATTCTAAATTCTGCTCGCAGGCGGTAGTGGCGCGGCGGTGACGAATAAATTTCGGCGCTTGGCAGCGTTTGGGCTAGACTTTTCGAGGTTTCCTGGAAGGCGGCGATTTTGCCATCCAGTTGCTCTGTGTAGTTGGATGGATCGACAATGGGAATGGTCATGGATTCTTTGTTGATTATTCCTGTTTCGCCACAGAGATATACTTATTCGCTATCGGCTTTGGGGGATTCTGGAGAAAGTGCCCAATCGATGGGCGTTTTGGCTTTAGACTGCAACCAGTTATTTGCCGCCGAGAAATGCCCATTGCCGATAAAACCTCTATAGGCCGAAAGCGGGGAAGGGTGAGGGGATTTAAATGCCTGATGCTTTTGCGTATCGATAAGTTGCCCCTTTCGCTGCGCATAGCTGCCCCAGAGTAAGAAGACAACATCCGAACAGTGATCATTGATAACTTGAATGGCCCTATCGGTAAACGTTTCCCAGCCTTTTCCCTGATGCGAACCGGCCTTGCCTTTTTCCACAGTCAAGGTGGCGTTCAACAGCAAGACGCCCTGTTCGGTCCAGTGTTGTAAACAACCGTGGACGGGAACGCCAATACCTAGATCTCGCTCTATTTCCTTGAAAATGTTCAGCAGGGATGGCGGACGCGCGACCCCGGGTAATACCGAAAAACACAAACCGTGTGCCTGATTGGGACCGTGATAGGGGTCCTGGCCCAATATCACCACCTTAACTGCATCCAGCGGAGTGGAATTAAACGCATTTAAAATCAGACTTCCCCGAGGATAAATCGTTTTGCCTTGTTGCGTTTCCGACTTCAGGAACTGTTTCAGAGCGAGCATGTAGGGCTGCTGAAATTCCGGTTGCAGGTATTGTAGCCAGCTGGGATGAAGTTTTACGGAATTATTTTCCAAGGGGCCCTCAGACTTTATTGGATATTGGATATTGGATATTGGATATTGGTGTGCCAGTGTAACACTATCGCGGCTGGCGGCCGCTAAAAATAGGACCTAGAGCCCGTGATTATTGAGTACGAATTGGACAATGAAAATTACTGTTAAAACAAAAAACACCGTAAATATCACGCCCGATGCAACGTAAATGTAGAGGTTGCCATGTTCGGCATCCCGTTGGAGATTTTTTCGACTTTGTACACCAAAGGCCGCGGCGAGGGTGCTCAGGACAACTCGCCAAAAGCCGGGTTTTTCAGATTGCTTGCGCATGGTTTTATTCTCAAAATTGAGAGTCTATGTTACCCTCTTTTACGTGTAGAAAGTTCGGTAATTATCTCATCAGTTCAAAGCTATTTGATCGATGAGTTAATGCTTGGCCAACGAGTGAATGCGCTATCAAAACGCACGATAATCAGCCAAAAGCCAGCGCCAACTCAACGAAATCAAGAGTTTTATCAAGTTAACAATTTTACTCCAATGGGTGTTTTTTCGCGAAGCCGCCCAATTAATTTATCGATAAATATAGTGTCATCTTATGGTTACTATTACTGAATCTGCCCAGAAATATTTACTCGAACTTCTGAAAAAACAGGATGGGGAAGTTATTGGAATCCGCATGTTTGTTTCCAGCCCAGGCACGTCTCAGGCCGAGACCTGCATTGCTTACTGTCGACTCGGGGAGGAGCAAGAGGGCGATCAGCGAGTGGAATACGAAGACTTCTCTGCTTACTTCGAGCATCGCAGCCTGCCGTTCCTGCAAGACGCTAAAGTGGATTACTCGTCGGACCAGATGGGCGGGCAGTTAACCATTCGAGCACCCAACTCGAAAATGCCCCAGGTTGCTGACGACAGTCCCCTTGAAGATAAAATTAACTACGTTCTCTTCAACGAAATCAATCCAGGGCTGGCAGCCCATGGTGGGCAGGTCGAGCTGCTGGAGTTGACGGAAGACAGTTATGCGGTACTCAAGTTTGGCGGTGGTTGCCAGGGTTGCAGTGCCGTCTCTCTAACCCTGAAAGAGGGCGTTGAAAAAACGCTCAAACAAAAAATTCCTGAATTGCACGGTGTTCGCGATATCACCGATCACACAAATACTGAAAACGCCTTCTATCGTTGAGCTAAGCAGTGGACCTCTACGATTACCGCAGACAGTATGAATCAAAAGGACTTTCCCGCGAGGATTTAGCGGAAAAGCCCATTGTTCAATTTGAACAATGGTTGAGTGAATTGCTGGCGCTGGATGTTCCAGACCCCACAGCTATGGTACTAGCCACCAATGATGCAGATCAGCCTAGCCAGCGCATTGTATTGCTAAAAAAAGTCGATCAGTCGGGGTTCGTTTTTTTCACCAACCGCGATAGCAGTAAAGGCCGTAATATTTCCGAGAATGCCAAGATCGGCCTGCATTTTCCTTGGCACTTCATCAACCGGCAGGTTTCGGTTAAAGGCATTGCAAAGAAGACCTCGGTCGAAGAGGACCAAGCTTACTTTTCCTCTCGTCCTGTAGAGAGCCAGTGGGCTGCCTGGGCCTCCGCTCAGAGTACACCGATCTCATCGAGAGAGGTGCTGACGCAAAAATACGAGCTCATCAAAGAGCGCTATCCAAGCGAGGTGCCTTTAGCCAAATTTTGGGGGGGCTATCGAGTAATCCCCTTTGAAATCGAGTTTTGGCAAGGTCGCGAAAACCGTTTACACGATCGCTTTGTCTATCGGAAAAAAGACGACGATCATTGGAGTATCGAGCGTCTATCCCCTTAATGCTGCTGCGTATCCTAATGCCCGCTGTTGCTGGTTTTCTCTTTTATGGTGGATGGGCTTATCTGGTCAATATGGAATTTGGCTCCATGGCGGGCACCAGGGCCGGATTAACCCAAGGCAGTTACAGCTTTGTTGTTACCATTGCTCTGAGTGCGCTTCTCGAGTGGCTTTACGAACATCTACACGCCAAGCCGTTTGGCCATTGGTGGGCTGGTGCCATCGTCTGTCTATTACTCTACACAACATCCTGGGGGGTCAATAAGTTTAGCGGAACGGCTAATATTTTTTGGACTATCCTGCCGGGTGCAATTATCAGCACGGTTTATGTAGCGTTTTATTCAGCGATCCTGGTGAAAAATAAACCGGCGAGCTAGCGAAACCGGTTGAAGTCATTGTTTGCGGCAAAAGCAATAATATAAATAAGGGGCTGTACTAGATTAGCTCAGATTTCAGCCCATTTCACAGCGCCAAGTATATTCAGGGCAGGACCCAAGCCGCGTTCTTGGTGTCAGGGTGCCCATCCAGAACCGGTAATATATAACCGCCCTTGCTCACAAAGCGCTGACCGGGGCCAAACGTTGGCCGCGGATGGATCGGAATATAGGCCGCGAGATCCTGGGCATGATCGAGCATATAGTCCCGCAAGAAGAAACGACCCAGGTGGGCAACGGGTGTCCCAGCTCAGCAAGTTGCTCGCGGCTCAACCAAAGGATGGTCGCAGCCCCAGGCATGTCGACCATGCGCCTAGTGAGGTCAGCCGCCGGTAGGGGGTCCCCGCAAGCGAAGCGCAAATCTTCTACTATAAGGTTCCGTTGCGCCAGCGTCGAACGTAGCTGACCCGCGACCGGCTCCAATGTTTCACTGCAATAATACCTTGATAACCGCTGGAACCGGCTGTGCCCTGAGGTGGCTCGCGATCAGATCGGCTTCCAGGCCTAGACCGCGGGAAAAATACAGCGTGTAAAAATCCCCCTCCGTGGCATCCGGTAGATTTGTGCTGGGAAACAGGCAGGGGATTTGGTGGCGCTTGCAAAAATGGCTGATCGGCCTCCAGGAGCCCTTGCCTAGTCCGCTGAGTATGGCAAAAACCGGGGCGCGCTGATAAAGGCTCTCGAGCTGCTCGCCCCAGTCCTCGCCCGGTCCCGTCAGCGTCCATTCCTCGAGAACCCATTCGCGGTAGACCGTAGGCAATCTGGAGGCCGGCGTCGAGCCGCGGTCAAAGCGCTGGCTCTCAAGACGGGTTTGCCGATTTTTCTCCGCAACAAAGTGGTTCAGTACCGCGAGGACCGCCTCGCGCTCTCCCGGGCCGACACCCTCGGTGATGACCGTGGCAAAGCGGATAACTTTGGCGTCAACGCCCGGCGAATTCGCGGCAGACAACGTCGCCAAGTAAGTCGCCAGAGACGCCCTGCTCTCCATCACCTAGCCAGCATACTCTGCGAGATCTAAAGGGGCATTTTCTCCTGCCACTGAATCATGCTCTCCGGGCAGCGCAACATCGGCGAAACTGAAAATATACTGCTGTTTCCCCAAGCCGCTGTTTAGATAACTGTCAGCCATGGTCACGAGGCCATCGCTAAAAATATGGGGGACGCTATCGCGATTAACCCCTTGCTTATCCATTGAGTCGCTTTATCCCTGGTGGTTGTTATTGTTTTCATGGCTGTACCCCTCATTTTCTCTATTCCACTAAATTCACAACCTGATTTAGCATGGCACCAGCGCGGATAAGATTCGTGCTCTATCAATCACGGCGAAATATTTTAGTAGTCCACATTAAGCTGACATGCCACTTAGGGTTGATTAAACTCCAGATAGTAAATTAGTAACTTGCATGAAATAACTCCGGTTTTGATAATTCCATCAGTTTTGGTTTTAATCTCTGATGGTCATATTGCCCGCAGCTTGCTGCGAGATTTTTTTGTTAAAGGCCGCCGTTTTATTGTGTAGCAGTCTTAATTTATATCTGATATTTCGTTTTTTATTTAAGCTAAAAAGAGGCGTCAGATAACACCTCTAAATACTTTTTCAAAATCTATTAAATGGTCGTCTTACGCTGCAGAAAACATACTGAAATATAATAATTCCACAGCATTAAATCTAAAATTTTTCGATTGCGCTGTCCATTATTAATCGCTTCATATGAAAAAAATAGTTGCCATTATAAAAGCAATAAAAATACTCAAGACAGTATAAATGTAACACGGGTTTGTAATAATTTTAATAAATATATCCCCATTTTTTATGCGGTTTTTTAATATTAACGGAAACGGCTTATAACTGATTCTTATTAAGCTAGAGTGCGTGCAAAGGAGTGTTGAATTTCAACTAGAATAGGGGCTTTGTTGGTTTGGATTATTTCAGCCGTCGGCGACTGCCAGCGCTAAAAACTGACTCCAACGACTTAAGGCGGTACTTCTCGCTCTGCCGTCCACCTGATTTCCCAGTTTTTCAAACGCATATCTTGGGATTAATTTGAGTAGCTGTGCAAGTACAGTGTTGCGATGCGACGCGGCTTAAAACCTCGATAAATACAGTTTTTTTTAGACAACTGCATTTACATCTAATGCCAATAGATTTAAGCCGCTTTATTTTTTAAGTGAGACAGCAGTGGGTACAGCTTCATAAATAATCGACACAGAGTCCCTCTCGGCTGCTGTACAATCCCCTTGGTATTTTTCACACAGGCTATTAACCTGGCACACTGCTTAATTTGCACACTCGGCCGACGGCTAAGCAACGGTAAAAAGCTTGTCGCCAGCGGCTGAAAAATTCAGGTACGCCATTGTTAAGATGATGTGATGTTAAGGCGATCGATAAACAGGCAGCCTCAGCTGGCGTCGAGGTTAAGGCTGAAATTCTAGACTTAGGGGATTTTTATGAAAACATTGGTAACGGGTGGTGCGGGTTATATTGGTAGTCACACATGTGTGGAGTTACTGAAGAACGGATTTGAACTCGTTATTTTAGATGATTTATCGAACAGCAAAGTAGAGGCGCTAACCCGTGTTAAAGCGATCGCGGGGAAAACACTGGATTTTGTAAAGGGCGATGTCTGTGATCGCGATTGCCTGCGAACTGTATTTTCAGAATACGCTATCCAAGCGGTGATTCACTTTGCCGGTCTCAAGGCGGTCGGTGAATCCTCTCAGATCCCTCTGCATTATTACCACGTAAACGTCGGCGGCAGTATCGCTTTGGCGCAAGTGATGGAAGAAAACAATTGTCCCTATCTGGTCTTCAGTTCATCGGCGACGGTTTATGGTGCCGATGCTCCCGTCCCTTATGTTGAAACCTTGTCCACTGGGGCCTGCAATGTTTACGGGCGCACTAAATTAATGGTCGAAGAACTTCTTCGCGATGCATGTAACAAGCCCGAGAGCCCGTGGCGTGTTTCCCTGCTCAGATATTTCAATCCCATTGGCGCACACCCTAGTGGCTTGATTGGAGAAGATCCCCAGGGCATCCCCAACAATCTGCTGCCATATGTCGCCCAGGTTGCGGTTGGCAAATTGCCCGAACTCAGCGTATTTGGCGATGATTACCCCACGGTTGATGGCACCGGGGTTCGCGACTACATCCACGTGGTCGATTTGGCCAAAGGTCATGTAAAAGCGCTGCAGAAACTGTTGAAGGCTGATCCGGATTGCCATGTATACAATCTCGGTGGCGGTAAAGGTAGCAGTGTTCTCGAAGTGATCGAGGCTTTCGAAAAAGCCAGCGGCAAGCAAGTTCCCTATCGCGTGATGCCGCGCCGCGAAGGCGATCTGGCTGAGTACTACGCCGATGCCTCGTTGGCTTTGAGAGAGCTGAATTGGAAAACGGAATTGGACCTGGACACGATGGTTGAAGACACCTGGCGCTGGCAGTCAAAAAATCCCAACGGTTACGGCGACTAGGAGATATGCTCTAATTCATTAGAAAATAGCCGCCACTGCCAAGCCGATGGCGGCTAATTCCCCACCGAGAAAAAAGTCTGCGTATCCAGACTCATCATGGTCAATTTTCTACCCCAGACAAAACCGGTGTCGATAGCGTAAATGTTTTCGTGGTTGGCGTTGCCGTCGAGTGCCGCCCAGTGGCCGAAAATGATGCGTTCACCCCGCGCGAGGCGATTTTTGTGAGCGAACCACGGCCGATAGCCCTCTGGCTCGGCCTCTGCGTCCGTCTTAGTTTTTAGTTCGAGTCTTCCTTCCGCGGAACAAAAACGCATCTGAGTAAAGTAATTGGTGATCAGCCGCCAGCGAGCGGGGCCGGTTAGTGACTCGTCCCAAATATCTGGCTCGCGGCCATACAAGTGTTTTAAATATTGATCAACGTTGGCGCTGCGCAGCACTTCGGTGACTTCGTCTGCATGGCTGATGGCCTCCTTCAGCGACCACTGTGGCGGGATCCCCGCATGAACCATGGTGTAGTTCAATTGCGGGTCGTGATGCAGTAGCGCTTGTTGCCGCAACCACTCCAGTAATACATCGCGGTCCGGCGCTCTCAAAATATTCTCCAAGGTATCGGAGGAGCCGTGACGTCGATAACCGGCCGCGACCGCGAGGAGGTGTAAATCGTGGTTGCCGAGAACAATGACCAATGAATCCCGCAAGTGAAATAAAAATCGCAAGGTTTCTAGCGACTTCGGCCCGCGATTAACAATGTCGCCGACTACCCAGAGCTTGTCTCTACCGGGTTTAAACGAAACTTGCGTTAACAGCGTTTGTAGAGGATCCAAACAGCCTTGAATATCTCCTACCGCATAGGTGGCCATGATTGTATTGCCTGTCAGTAATTGGGTGGGTGAACCTGATATTACTTTTTACGTTCTCAGTTTGCTAATAACTCGCTAGTGGCAGGGGATTAATTCGGCTACTTTACATCTTCGGGCTCAACAATAAAAAATACTCTGATTAATTCAGCCATAAAGTCATTTTCGGTCGGAAAAATTCGATTTTTCTCTTCTATGCGCTGCAGGGATCTCTGAATTTATCCGAGATTCCTAAATACTTAAGCCGCTATTGCTGGTTTTTTGCCATTCCAGTATAAAAACCGTTTTTACAAACATTTCCAGCAACATGATTTGGTTAAAGCGAAAGCTGCTCTAGGCGTAGATATTTAGCGGCATGTTTTGGTTCGGCCTTGTCGAGAAAGGGAATGTGGCCCAGATAGGGGGCGGCCAAACGGTGAGCCAGAGTTGCAATATTTTCCTCTACCCTCGACATTTCCGGATCCACCTGATTAGCGACCCAGGCTGCTAACGGCGCTCCACTGGAGCGAATGGCTTGTGCCGTTAACAGAGCGTGGTTGATGCAACCCAGGCGCAGGCCCACCACTAAAATTACTGGTAATTCTAGCGAGACCGCGAGATCTGCCAGTGTCTCCTCTGCATTTATAGGCACCTGCCAACCGCCAGCGCCTTCGATTAGGGTGAGATCATACCTTTGTTGCAATACCAGTTGACTTTGCCTAGTCATACTGGCGATTTCTAAATTGCGCCCACTTTCGGCTGCCGCGATATGAGGAGCAATGGGTGCTTCCAAAGCTACAGGGTTGATTTTTTCGTAGGACAATTCGGCGGTAGTTTGCGCCAGTAGCGCCAGCGCGTCGTCGTTGCGCAAGCCCTCCGCGGTCCGTTCACAACCAGCGGCAACGGGCTTTAGCGCCGCTGTCGATAGACCCTGCTGTCTGGCCTTGAACAGCAATCCGGTGCTGACGAGCGTTTTTCCAATTCCAGTATCAGTGCCGGTTACAAAAAACGATTTTGCCACTTATAGTCCCCAGTGCTATTAATTTAATGATCCAATGCCGAGTGTTGTAGCTGCAGAATTTTGAGAGATATGTAACGATTTACTATAATAATCAGGCCAGCGTAAACCATCAATAAATCAGAGCAACGAGGTCTCATATGCATTGGTCTCTTTTCTAATGAATGGTGATCTGCAAGCTGTGCGAACGTTAATGAAATGGCTAGACTAAATCTAGCCATTTTTATATTCGATAAGCTAGAAACGTAAATTAACTTTTATTTTTAATAACTTAAAGAACCTTTTTAAAATTTTATTGAAGAATGCAAAGGGTCTTTTAAATGAGAATAGAGAGACATGATGTCTCTGTATCGTATTTTTACAACAGGTAGAAAACACGATGGATAATAAATAGATTATATTTTATGGGTTTTTGGTCAATTCAGAGATCCCTGCACCACAGGGAAGCGCGGCCAAGTTCAATCGCCTAACTGATTGAAAATACAAAAAAATAAACATCGAACTCTTGTTTTTCGATCGAAGATGACTTTATGGCTGAATTAATCAGAGTATTCTTAGTCTGTGAAGCACTTTGTTGACGGGCTTTCCGTTCTTTGGCGCTCGCAGTAAATGCTTTAAATCGATTATTGGAGAGGCCCCTCGATGGCAAAGGGTAGTATTGAAGAATTAGTTCGAGAACATCATCCAGATTCCATTAGAGCGCGCTTGAGTCTGCCGCCAAAAACTCAAAATATATCGGATGCTGTTCTCGGAGGTATAGACGGTTGCGTGACTACCTTCGCCGTTGTCTCGGGTGTTGTCGGTGCAGGACTTCCCTCGTCAGTTGCAGTGATACTTGGATTTTCCAACCTCTTGGCAGACGGTTTTAGCATGGCGGTCAGTAATTATGAATCCCATAGATCAAAACGGGAATTTATGGAAAGTGTCAAGCGCTCAGAGGAAAGGCATATTGAGGTTATTCCCGAAGGAGAATGCGAGGAGTTGCGCCAGATATTTGCCAAGAAGGGTTTTAAAGGCGAAGTTCTCGAAACTATTGTTTCCACCATAAGTGCAGACAAGAGATTATGGGTTGACACCATGCTGACCGAGGAGCACGGAATAGATAAAGTTTCACCCAACCCGTGGACATCAGCGGCAGCAACCTTGGTTGCATTTATTGTAGTAGGGGCAATGCCACTGTTACCTTTTCTTGTTGCAACATTGCCAATACAACAGAAGTTCATCATTAGTGCGTTTGTTGCCGGAGTTATGTTCTTCTCGATAGGCATGTTAAAAAGTCTCGCTTTCGACAAACCTATGGTGTTATCTGGTTTTCGTACACTTTTAACGGGTGGTATGGCGGCAGGCCTGGCTTTCTTGACGGGGTATTTGCTGCGCGAGGTGTTTGGGGTGGTGATTGCGTGAGTTGACTGTGTCGTAATCCATAACTCGCCATTATTGCTCTTCCGCTGCAGAGGCATTAGTTTCATGGTCTCCCTGCCGGCGATGTTAACTTTAAGATAATCGGAGGAAATATGAGAGTTGCGTTGTTATTGTTAATGTCGACATGGTTAGTTGGTTGTCTTGGAATGCCGGAAAAAATCTCACCGGTAGACGAATTTGAATTGAAAAAGTACTTGGGGAAATGGTACGAAATAGCCAGATTGGACCATTCGTTTGAACGAGGTCTCGAGAGCGTCACAGCGGAATATTCCCTTAGAAAGGAGGACGGTTTTTCCGTTGTCAACCGCGGTTACTCGCCGGAAGATGGCGAGTGGAGGGTAGCTGAAGGCAAGGCTTATTTTGTTAATAAGGAAGACGAAGGTTATCTTAAAGTTTCATTTTTTGGCCCTTTTTACGGTTCATACGTGATCTTTGAACTCGATAAGGTGAATTATGAATACGCCTTTGTTTCAGGACCCGACACATCCTATTTGTGGCTTTTGTCGCGAAGCCCGAATTTGCCGCAGGAGATCATTGATAAATTTAAGCAGCGATCGAAAGCTTCCGGTTTTGATATAAGCCACTTAATTTTCGTGAATCAAGATTGATTAGTTAACGACGGGTGAAGAACGCGAGTCATTGGTTATGAATGGGCTATATATAAATTTAAAATGTTTCTTGACATTCAGATATGATCGCTATAATGTTCGGAACAGCTAAAAAGAAAGCCTATTATTTACCTACTACATTTCGCCGTATTACTCGTAACACTCGTCCTGCAGTTTTTAAATTCCAGTCTACATTTTAAGCAATTCAAGCCGTTCAAAGGCACTACAATCAACAAATTTCAGGATATCATTATGTCTAATACAACATCAGGAACCGTTAAGTGGTTCAACGAATCTAAAGGTTTTGGTTTTATCGAGCAGGAGTCTGGACCAGACGTTTTTGCCCACTTTAGTGCAATTGTCAGCGATGGCTTCAAAACACTAATGGAAGGCCAAAAAGTTAAGTTCACTGTTACCGACGGTCAAAAAGGGCCTCAAGCCGAGAACATCGTCGCTATTTAATTAATAGTCGATTTATTCGAAAGGCGAATCCTTCGGGATTCGCCTTTTTTTGTGGGCGAAAGTATGATTAGCAAAAGACCTACTGTATCTGAGTTTGGTTAGTTGTCACCTTCCGCGGTTGGAGGCGAGAATATCGAATTTTATAGCGATAGCAATGGTGAGCCGCTAGAAAAATACTGAACACTAACTTATTGTCGCACTTGTTTTATAAAAACCCTCTCGCTAGTTCACATTGCTATCGGCATCTGTACCGCTAGCAATGCAATCGCACAGCGGCCTTTCAAGCACTAACGCGGCAAGGCTGTTCTGGTCGTCGATGAAATTCTCAGGTTAATCCCGATGTTGTTCACCAATCAATTTACGACAACGCAAATAAAAACGAGCGGCGCTGAAATCAATCTGGTCCATGGTGGTTCAGGTAATCCGCTGTTGTTATTGCATGGCTACCCGCAAACTCACGCGATGTGGCATAAAGTCGCTCCTTTACTCGCTCGACACTTTCATGTCATTTGTCCCGATCTTCGAGGTTATGGAGATAGCGAAAAGCCAGCGAGCGCTGCGGACCACTCTACGTACTCAAAACGCGCGATGGCGCAGGATATGGTCGAGGTGATGCAACAATTTGGATATCGACAATTTTCGGTTGCGGGACATGATCGCGGGGCGAGGGTGGCTCACCGAATAGCGCTCGATCACTCCAATGCGGTGGACAAGGTCTGCGTGATGGATATTGTTCCCACTCGTCATATGTTCAATACAACGGATCAACATTTTGCCACCGGCTACTACCACTGGTTTTTTCTTATTCAGCCGGATGGCTTGCCAGAGCGAATGATTGCAGCAGATCCCGCTTATTATTTGATGGAAAAGTTAAAACGATGGTCTGCACCGGGCATGGTATTTTCAGACGAATCGGTAGCAGAATACGTTCGTTGTTTTAGTCAACCCGATACTATTGATGCCTCATGCGAGGATTATCGCGCCGGTGCAACTATCGATCTCGAGCACGATGAAGCGGATAAAGATAACAGGGTAGAAGCGCCGCTGCTGGTGTTGTGGGGCTTAAAAGGATTTGTGCATCAAACCTACAAACCGCTCGATATATGGTTAGAATATGCTTTAAAAGTGGAAGGTAACGCATTGGATTCTGGTCATTTTCTTGCCGAAGAGGCGTCCGAGGCGGTTTGCAGCGAGTTACTTGAATTTTTCAGTAAATAATCTTTCTGCTTCCACAAAGTACGGCAGCAGAAAAGAGCGCGCCTGTTAAAGGAAAAGTCTACTAAGGGAAAAGCTCGACAACAAATGCCAATGGCATGTTTTTGCTTCCAGCTCTGCAGTCAGGCGCACTTATGCAAAACTCCAGCTTGTTCCTTAGTTCCTTAGTTGAACGGAGAGCTGCACTATAAATTCCCGTGGTTCCACTTCAACCGTCTGATAGATCAATTGCCGAGTTTCATGCCCTAATAATTCTGCTAGAACATCATAAATATTCTCTCGACGATTCAGTTTAATAATATTATTCTTGCCAATGAGCGAATCTGCCAGGTTTCAATGATATTTTTAATCAGCGGCCATAAACGCTTAGGAGTATCCAATATGACTGGAAAAAGACAGTCCTATAAATGTACACAAAAGAAAAACGCACACAAAAAATTAGGCTGAAAGCGGCTCGCTTGATCCAGGATCAGACAAGCCTTTATCAGAGACTGCTACTGAACTAAGGATTCGAAAGAATCAAAAATCGACAAGAAGCAAGGTCAATTGGGAGACAAAGGAGAAAGGGCTTTTGCTGAACGATAAAATATACATTAAGGAAAATTAATTATGTTTAACATTATTAGATTGATAACTATCAAATCCATAGCGCTCATCGCTCTTCTCAGTTCAACCCAGGTTTTGGCTGACGAAACCTATCTGTGTAACTACGGAAATAAAGAACGTGTTATTTCCGTAGTTTATGAAAATCAGGAGACCAATCTACCCTGTGAAGTAAGATACGAAAAAGAGGGCGTTTCAGAGGTTCTGTGGAGCGCTCAGCACCAAATTGGATATTGTGAAGAAAAATCTGAAATTTTTGTTCAGAAACAAATTAGTTGGGGCTGGAATTGCGGTAACGTAAATTCAGACGGCGACGCATCGCAAGCCCAGTGAAAAAGTGAAATAAAAGATAAGGTAAAAAGACTTAAATTCATAAATATTGATCGCAATATTTATTTAAAAGACTCTTTGAGTTCAGAGAAATAAACGTCCCCGTCCCTAAGGGGTGGAGGTGTTTATTTACGCATCTCGTCCTAAACGCCCTTGCGCAGTATCCAGGAATATACTTCGTAACTGGCTGGATAATCGTCTCCCCGACGAAAGGATTCATAACCTTGCTGTAACTTCTGCCAATGGCCCCTGCCGGTCAGCGTCTTACGCCGGCCTTCTTTGACATGATTTGCTCCCAGATTTTTTAGTTCCTTCAGTATGTTCGCCATAACGGGATAATATAAGACTTCGATGTTTTTACGCTGAGACACGATATGAAAATTCTGCTTGGCGATCGCGGCTTCCCAGTCTCCTTGAGGGATAAAACGATTGACGTGCATTAAATTGTCTACGGATTGCCAAGCCTGTCTTAGTTCGTGAAGGGTTTGTGGACCCAAAGTAGTAAAGGCCAGTATTCCACCGGGCTGTAATACGCGATTAAGCTCAGATAGCAGCTGAGTTAAATTTTCACACCACTGCAGGGCAAGATTTGAATAGATAAAAACCTGGCAGTTTTCCATCAAAGGCAATTGCTCCGCATCCGCGCATATTAGCTGCGTGAGGGAGTGTCGCTGGCGACAAAAACTGAGCATTCCCTGGGCAATATCGATACCCAGGTAGTCGCCAACGCCTAGCGCTTCTTGCAGCCGTTCGTGAAAATAACCAGTGCCACAGCCCAAATCCAGACAGCGCTTGGCCTCGATGTTTATAGCCACCAAGTCGTCCAGCAGCTGTTCGCCGACCCGCCGCTGGAAGGCGGCCGCTTTATCGTAACTAGTCGCGGAACGAGTGAAGCAACCGGCGACTTTGACTTTATTGGTCATGCAATTGCTTCGCTAAAAAGCGCTCGATATGGGCAGCTAGGTCATTCTCCGGCACATTGTCCTCTAACAGACTGTTTTCTGGCGTGCTTTTCTCTGGCCTTTTCTTCTCTGGATAGTGTAGCAAATGGCCTCTATGGTCGATGACTTGCACGCTAACGCAATCAGACACGATCTCGGATAGTGCCTGGGCGGCCTCGCGCGGCACCAGAATATCTTCAGCACCTAAAAGATGAAGAGCAGGGCATTCGAGTTGCGATAATGCTGGGCGATTATCTAACTTGGCCAATAGCTCCAAGCCTGTCAGTAATACTGAATGATGGCGATTACTAGTCCGCTCCTGTAGCCAGCGAAGTTGCCGATCGGCCTGTTCATCGCCGCGACTAATTAACTGGCAGAAGCGCTGTAGGCCTCGGCCTCGATCGCGGACCATTCTCTGATAAAAATTCTGGAAAATATCGGCATTCATTGCCGTCGGCCATTCATCGCGAGAAACAAAACAAGCATTGCTCGCCAGTGTTATCAAACCTTTCACCCGATTGGGGTGCGTAGCGGCAAACCGCGTGGCGAGCATTCCCCCTAAAGACCAACCACAAACTATGCTTCGCTCTGGCAGGACATCGGCCAGGGCCGCCATAATAACGTCGATATCTGTACCGTGGTCGTTCGAACCTAAATCGTAGTCAACAGTAAATACTTCCGAGTGGAGTGATCTCAGTTTACGCGTGAGCGGCTGCCAAACCGATTCATCCAAACCCCAACCGCAAAACAGTACTATCGGTAAGTTGCCAGGCTCGCCTGGTGTTTTCCGGTAGTCAATCATTGTTCGCGGCATTCGGCTGGGAGAGTGCGGTCGAGGCTTTCCAGTAGATGCTCGATATCTTCGCGAGTGTGCGTGGCGCACAGCGTGATGCGTAAACGAGCAGTCCCCTCCGGAACTGTGGGCGGACGAATAGCGGTGATTAATATATTTTGCTGGCGCAACTGTTCCGCGACTTTAACGACTAGTGCATCTTGCCCGAGTACCAGCGGCTGAATCGCTGTGAGGGAAGGCATCAAAGGGAGGCCCAGGGCAGTAGCACCGCTGCGAAACTGCTGAATACGATCTTGAAGTTGTCGGCGCAGTTCGGGTTTATTTTGTATCAATTGCAGGCTGGCGAGGCTCGCTGCCGCCACTGCTGGTGGCAGCGCTGTCGTGTAGATGTACGTGCGGGAAAACTGGATAAGCGATTCAATCAGTAGCTCTGAACCCGCTACAAATGCGCCAAACGTGCCAAAAGACTTACCCAGAGTTCCGACCAGAATCGGTAAATCCGACGATGCCAATGCGAAGTGCTGAGCACAGCCACCACCACTCTCGCCCAGCACACCGAAACCGTGGGCGTCATCCACCATTAGCCAGGCTCCTTGTTCACGACACAGAGCCGCCAACTCGGGCAGTGGAGCCAGATCGCCATCCATGCTGAAAACGCCGTCGACGACAACCAGTTTCCGGCCCTTTGACACAGTCTCCAGTTGTTGTTGCAAGTGCTGACAGTCGCCGTGATGGAAGCGTTTGAATTGCGCTCGACTGAGCTGAGCCGCATCGATTAACGAAGCGTGGTTGAGGCGATCCTCGAAGATAGAATCGCCTCGATCAGTTAGCGCCGATATCACTCCCAGGTTGGCCATGTAGCCGGAAGAAAATAATAATGCGCGCGCGCGACCGGTAAATGTCGCCAGCGCTTCCTCTAATTTCCGATGGTAGTGACTGTGGCCACAAACTAAGTGAGAGGCACCACTGCCAACGCCAAAATCCGCTGCCGCTCGCTGCATGGCCGACACCACTTCTGGGTGGTTGGCCAGGCCCAGATAGTCATTGCTACAGAAGGCGAGATAAGATTGGCCATCGATACGCAGATGGGTTTGCTGCGGGGTCTCTATACAGAAATGCTGACGGTAGCGCGATTGATCCCGTCGCTGTTGCAATGCTGGTTTTAGCGAATCCTCGAGCATGCGTATAGTTGGGTTATCAATTGGCAGCGTCGTAAAATTGGCCAGCAGCTGACGCCGGTTGGCCGCCGGGTTGATAGTGTTTTACCACCTTGTTCTGTCGACGCTCGACAACCGCCTCGTAGGGCTCTGGAGTAATGCCCAGTTTTTTGAAGAGTTTCTGGTCCTGGCTGGCTTCTGGGTTGGCGGTGGTGAGTAGTTTTTCACCGTAGAAAATAGAGTTGGCACCGGCGAAAAAACCCATAGCCTGGGTCTGTTCGTTCATCTCTTCTCGACCGGCAGATAAACGCACATGGGATTGCGGCATCATGATGCGCGCCGCGGCAATGGTGCGAATAAAGTCGAAGGGATCGAGATCGTCGAGATCGGAAAAAGGAGTGCCGTCTACCCGCACCAGCATATTAATAGGCACCGATTCTGGATGAACCGGCAAATTGGCTAACTGTATTAATAAACCAACACGGTCACGTTCGCTCTCGCCCATGCCGACAATGTCGCCACAACACACTTTCATCCCTGACTTGCGCACGTTGCTCAAGGTATCCAAGCGATCTTGATAGCTGCGAGTGGTAATGACCTCGCCATAGTATTCTGGAGAAGTGTCGAGATTGTGGTTGTAGTAGTCGAGGCCCGCCTCAGCCAACTGTGCGGATTGCTCCGACGATAACATGCCCAGTGTCATGCAGGTTTCCAGATTTAGAGACTTTACCGCTTTGACCATTTCCAGAACGATAGGCATATCGCGCATGTGTGGCGATCGCCAAGCAGCGCCCATGCAGAAGCGCGTGGCGCCACTGGCCTTGGCCTTGTGGGCCTCGTCAATCACATGGGTTACTTGCATGAGCTTTTCTTTTTCAAGATCAGTGGTGTAGTGAGCGCTCTGCGGACAGTACTTGCAATCTTCGGGACATGCCCCGGTTTTAATAGAGCAGAGTGTGCTTACCTGAACTTGATTGGGATTAAAATATTGACGGTGGACCGTATGCGCCTTAAACAGTAGATCGTTGTATGGCAGAGCGAGTAATGCTTCAACTTCTTCTCGCTGCCAATCGTGGCGCGCGTTCTCTGATAGCAAAGACTGCTGGGACATGTTGGTTCCTTGATAAGTTTAGGTGGCTGAGACCTTTTTAGACTGAGGTTCAAAAGCGCAGAACGACGCATCGTACCAAGCCGGTGACCGCTGTCAACTTATCATAAGTAAATCGCAATCTATAGACAGATATCTTAGTGTGTCCAAGTGTTAAAGAATCTCTGAATTGATCAGAGATTCTTTAACACAGCGCAAGCTGCTAAGAGAGAGCCAAGTCGACGTTTGAGAGGCGCAAATCCGGCAAAGAGAGCACTTCAATTTGATAGTTCATTGTCGGTTTGTCTAGCCAGCTTAGCAACTGATGAGCCGATGAATTGCTGCGGTGTGTCCTTCCAAATCTCATGGGGTCAGTAATTCAGTGATTGCTAGATGCTAAGTCATGAATTTTTCATAAAACTGAATTAACATAACAATATTTGGTCACAGCAATAATATAAGACCTTCATTGTGCAGGAAAAGACGCAATCCCAGCTCGGATTTATTACTATAATTAGGACATTAAGAAACCGAGATCTTTAATCGGTTATCTCGGGTCTGCTAACGTTGCCTGTAGATTCTCGAATTTTATAAGATCACAGAGGCACCTTGAGAAGACCACATTTGTCTAGTGTACCCGTTGGGATTAACGGTCTTACTTAACAATCTAATGTCTATTTTTCGCAGTGGTCTAAGTTCGCAAAGACCATCGGCAAAAATTTATGGAGTCACGTTTGAGCGATTCACATTTAAATAGTTTGATTAACAGCAATATCAGTAACTTAAAAGCCGCTTGCCAAATGTTGAATTCACTGACGCATGGTGAATTTAGCCAAATTTGTCGGCCTTACTTTGATTCTTCAGTGGGAAAGCATCTGCGCCATATTTTGGATCATTACCTTTGCTTTCAGCGAGATGTTCAAAAGGGCACTATTAATTACGATCGACGGCAGCGAGACGGCCAGTTGGAAACGGACAGAAATCACGCGTACACAGTGATGGAGCATGTGTCCGCTTTTCTCGAAACGCTAAAGCAGAGCCACTCGGCAGAGCATCCACTCAACGTCGTCATGTGCTATGACTTGGCCTCGCCACAGAGCAAAGTTACCCTGTCCTCGCTGGGGCGCGAATTGCAGTTTCTTCAAGGTCACAGCGTTCATCACTATGCGCTGATGGCAGCTATGCTGCGCTTTTTAGGAAAATCGGTCGATCCCCATTTTGGGATGGCTCCATCCACAATTGTTCACGAAGAAGCCATTAAAGAGTCTGCATGATGCTTGGTTATCGACGGCGGCGTTTGTTGATGTCCCGCCTTAAACGGATGTCACGATGGGAGTTTTGGCCGGCATGGTTGTTTTATATCCCGGTCGTTGTTTATATTGTCGGATTGACCATTCGCTATGGCGGGCTGAAATTTACCGCTGTGAACCCGGGCATGGACGGTAGCGGCTTTGTCGGTGAACGCAAAAGTGAAACCTTGCATCAATTACAATCCACGTGTCCGCAGCGAGTTGCAAAAACCTGTATCGTCGATGTCAATCAAGCTCGACAGGAGCAGATCTCCCAGTGCCAATCTTTTATGCAAGCTCACCATCTGTCATTTCCTATCGTGCTCAAACCGGATGTCGGGCAGCGCGGCGTCGATGTGTCTATCATTGACAACGAGCGCCAACTTCGAGCTTATTTTTCGTCGGCTCGTCTTGATACGATCCTCCAGGAATATGTTGCCGGCGTTGAATTTGGCTTGTTTTATTATCGAATGCCCTCCGAGTCCCGAGGCCATATTCTTTCGCTAACTCATAAATGCTTTCCCAGTGTCACCGGAAATGGCGTTGATTCTCTGGAGAAGTTGATTCTCGATCACCCGCGTTTGCACTACATGGCGCATTTCCTGTTGCACCAACACCAAAAACGCCTGAACTGGATTCCAGCGCTGGGCGAAACCGCCGAGGTGGTGCGTCTCGGCAATCATTGCCGAGGGTCACTTTTTCTCGATGGCGAATCCTACCGTAGTCAGCTTATCGAGCGAACTCTGGACGATGTTAGTCAAACTTTACCCGGTTTCTTTTTTGGCCGTTACGATATTCGCGCAGCGGACATCGAATCCTTGCAAAAAGGCCAGTTTAAAATTATTGAGTTGAACGGCGTTACCTCTGAATCCAGCAATATTTACGATCCTAAAAACAGTTTGCTCAGCGCTTACCGCACGCTGTTCTTACAGTGGCGGCTGGCGTTTGAAATCGGCAAACAAAATATATTTCGGGGACACTGCGGTATGTCTATTACACAGTTGCTCGGTAAAGTCCGGAAGATGAATCGGGAGTTAAAAGTTTAAAATGGTAACTTTAGAAAAAAGCGTTAATACCTCGTCGCCAGACTTCGACCGCTTCGCTTTTTTGGAGGACTTAAAAACACCGTCGACAATCCACGCGGGGCGCTATCAAGTTCGCTTTGCAAAAACAGTGCAAGAAATCATTGCGGCGCAGACTTTGCGTTATCGCGTTTTTTATCTGGAGAACGATGGCCGTCCTTCCGCTGAAAAAGCTGCCGCCAAACGCGACATGGATGAATGGGATGAACGCGGCTTTCATATAGTGGTGCTTGATACTGACGAGAATGCTCAGCAAAAAGTTGTCGGTACGCTACGTTTATTTTTTAACCAATATCTGAAGCCAAGCCAAGATTTCTACACGGAAGAAACCTTCGATCTGGTTAAATTGCGTCGTTTTTACCCACGGTCAGTAGAACTCAGCCGCTTCTGTATCGATTCAACGGGGCGGAGTGGCGTCATATTAATGATGATTTGGAAGTACGCCATGACTTTTTTACAGGATAATTATATTGATGTCATGTGTGGCAGCGCCAGCTTTGCTGGCACAGATGTTAACGCTTACCGGCCAATACTAAGCTATCTCTACCAATACCACCTGGCGCCGGAATCCCTTCGCCCGACGCCGAAAACCGCTGACTACATTGATCTGAATACGCTATTTGAGCCCAACACCTCCGTACAAGAGCCTAGAAAGGCCATTCCTACTTTACTGCGCGGTTATCTTAAATTAGGCGCCAAAATCAGCGATGCGGCGATTATTGACAAGGTTTTTAACACCACCGACATTGCTATCTATGTTGAGACTAAAAATATGCTGCAAATAAATCCTAAGCTGGTGATGCGTGCCTAAAGAAAAGCTTGAGACGATTGCAGTAACAGATCTTCAGGAGAGCCTTGCAAGCGAGTCAAGCTCGGTGCCTTCCTTCAATATTATTAGAACGGTCTTCTCCACGAGCTGCCTGATTATCTGGACCGTTTTTATGATTGCTATTGTTTGGGTGACCCTGCGCCTGCTGTTACCGAAATACTTAGGCGCCGCCACGCTCATTTTTCACCGAGTCTGTTGCCGAATTTTTTCCATACGGCGCTCGATCACCGGCCGTGTATCCGTGGAAAGACCCACACTGTTTGTGATTAACCACATTTCCTATTTGGATATTTTTGTATTGGGCAGCGTTATACCGGGATGTTTTATCGCTAAATCCGAAGTGGCTAAATGGCCTATTCTCGGAAGCCTAGCAAAATTTCAGAATACCTTATTTTTTGAGCGGAATAGCCGTAAAATCCGCGGTCAACTGGATGTTATGTCCAATCACTTTCGCCGCCGGGGAAATTTGATTTTATTCCCAGAGGGAACAACGACAGAAGGAGAACACGTGGCCCGGTTCAAGTCCGGTCTGTTCCAGGCGGTAGAAAATATCGGAGTCGACGTACAGATTCAGCCAGTCACTATCGCCTATACGCACTACCAAGATCGCCCTATGTCGAGACAGGTTCGCGATGTTTACGCGTGGTATGACGACATGCCATTTGTCAGCCACTTTTTCCGTGCACTCGGCTTGAAAAATAGCCGTGCCCAGCTTGTATTTCACAAACTGGTAACTCCGGAGTCCTTTGAGACACGCAAAGCGTGTGCACATCATTGTTGGCAACAAGTCTCCGATGGTCTGAAATCGCAACTGAAAAATAGCGATCGTTTTGAAGATAACGATTTTCTGGAAAACAACGATCGTTGATCCGCTGACGGTAATATTACCGGGATAGTTTTTTTAGTTCCGGTGATAATGTGTCAGAGAGCCGTATTTCAGCTCGGGGACAGTGAAAAAATACTCAAGGAAAAGGTAGATGTTGCCCGCTAGTACCCCGGTAACTCCAGATCTTTAAATAAATCTTCCAACTCCAATTTAGAGTGGCTCGCATAAGCTTGTTGTACCACCTGGGGTTTGAGATGGGCAGCGAAGCTTTCAATGAAATCGTACATATAACCGCGGATGAAAGTTCCCCGTCGAAAACCAATTTTGGTGATACTGCAATCAAACAAATGACTGGCGTCCAGAGTCACCAAATCGCGATCCTCTTTCTCGTCGATTGCCATTTTAGCGATAATTCCGACGCCTAGACCGAGGCGGACGTAGGTTTTAATAACGTCGGCATCAGTGGCTGTAAAAACTATTCGCGGCACCAGCCCGGTCTTTATAAAAGCCTCATCCAACTTAGACCGCCCGGTAAAACCGAAGACATACGTAACAATTGGATACTTGGCCACTTCTGCCAGTGTTAATTCCGATGGCTGGCAAAGTGGATGATTTTTGGGGACTATAATCGCCCGGTTCCACTTGTAGCAAGGCATCATAATCAAATTGCTGAACAGTTCCATCGCCTCGGTGGCAATTGCAAAATCTACTGTCCCGTCGGCGGCCATTTCAGAAATCTGCATGGGCGTTCCCTGATGCATGTGTAAAGAAACTTCTGGATAGCGTTCGATAAAGTTTTTAATAATATCAGGTAAGATGTAGCGAGCTTGAGTGTGAGTGGTGGCTATAGACAGGCTTCCTTTCTTATTATTGCTGAACTCCTGAGCAACTTGCTTAATGCTTTCTACCTTGCGTAAAACCTCGCCGGTAGTCTTGAGTATGACTTCACCCGCGGGCGTAACTCGGGTCAAGTGCTTGCCATTTCTGGAGAATATTTCGACGCCCAGTTCATCCTCCAGCAGACGAATTTGCTTGCTGATCCCAGGTTGTGAAGTGTAAAGGCTTTGCGCTGTCGCAGAAACATTCAGATCATGGTGCGCAACTTCCCAAATATATCGCAGTTGCTGAAGCTTCATGAAACCTCTCTCTTCAAACAGTAATAAATATATAAGTAACTATTCTTTTCCAGAATAGTTTGTATTAGTTATATTTTCCAACGATTTTTTTGAAGAATACGCCAGTCGAGTACTCGCTGGCCTTTGTACTGTCCTCACCAGCATCAGGTTAGTGGCTTAATTTGGTCATATCGAGTTGCTATTCTGGCCAAAAGCCACCGGGCGAGAGGGATTTTTCGTCATCAAAATATTATCAGAGTATCTATGGACTCAATTTTCTTTCTTTATATTATAGCGGGTGCCGCCGTTGGCCTGGCCGTTGGCATAACCGGGGTTGGCGGCGGCTCTCTAATGACTCCTATTTTATTGATGTTTGGCTTTCCGCCCAATATTGCGATTGGCACTGATCTGCTTTATGCCGCCATTACCAAGTCGGGGGGTGTTTTCGCCCACCAGGCCAGAGGAAATATCAACTGGTCGATTGTCGGCAATATGGCCGCGGGCAGTATACCCGCAGCCATCGCGACGTCCCTGGCGCTCAAATATTTTTTTGGAAATGCCGATGCATACGGTCATTTTTTGACTTTTTCTTTGGGTATTGTGCTGGTGTTGACGTCTCTTACTTTGTTTTTTCGCCAGCATCTGCAACGGAAAGTTACTCAAGATCGGGGGTTTTTTGCGGTTATCCACCGGCACTCAGCATTTTTTACGGTATTGATGGGATTTATCATCGGTATCTTTGTCACCCTTTCCTCGGTAGGTGCTGGCGCTATTGGTGCCGCCGTATTATTTATGCTTTATCCTCATCTCTCGAGTTATAAAATCGTTGGCATAGATATCGCCCATGCCGTTCCCTTAACTCTGATTGCAGGCTTCGCGCATTTATGGCTGGGTAATGTTGACTTTTTTCTACTGGCTGGCTTGCTGATCGGCTCTCTGCCCGCTATTCACGTAGGTGCCCACTTAAGCGGTAAGTTTCCCAGTGCTGTATTGCAGCGGATTCTCGCCCTTGTACTCATGTTTATCGGGTTAAAGTACGTTTTCTTTTAAGCCGACCAACGTTCGTACAAGTGCGTTATCAATGCGTCTCGGACCCGAGGAAATGATTCACTTCTGTCTTTCCTGCTTTAGTCAAAGCTGCAATCTTGGCCTGAAGCTTCTCATCTTCACCGCTTACTCTTTCGTGATGACGCAGATGGCTTAACCAGGAAATTTCTTTAAAACTTTCCAGGAAACGTTCCGGGTTAGCGCTATCTTGCAGGCAGCTCCAATGAAAAGCGCCGTGGCGTTTGCGCGCATGCTCCAGCTCCTTCATTGTCGAGAGAAAAACCTTCCGCTGTTCGGGTGCAATCCGATATTCAACCGTTATCAGTACCGGGCTGCGCTCGTTGATGGAATCTTCGCGGGAGGACTGGTGAATCATGGGGCTCGGCCAGTAGTTAGCGGGCCCCAGTGACATCGTCTCACCTTGGTTAAGGCGGAGGCCATGGCTCAAAATGACGCCCAATACCAAAGTGGTCGCCGCGACGTAGAGGGCAATATCGATCGTTGCTATGCTGGCGATACTTCCCCAAAACAAACTGCCAGCGCTCATCGAACCAAAAAATACCACTAAATAAACGGACAAGCCCCGTGCTCGCCCCCATTTTGGCAACGCCAACTGTGTCGAAACATTAAGTGAGGAAAGTATCCAGATCCAGCTGGATCCATAGACGGCGCAGAGCAGCATGGTAGCTACTATCGATTGACTCAGTCCGGTAAAAATTAATACACAAGCATTGATTAGCGATGCAAGGCTCACCAGTCCGCCTGCCGAGAGACGCCGCTTTATCGTTGGAAGAACAAAAGATCCCAATACGGCACCGACGCCGATAGCTGCCAACATCAAACCAAAATCACTGACGCTACCGTTGAGTTTCTGGCGCACAATCAGTGGAAGCAATGCCCAAAAGGCACAGGTGGAGATAAAAAAAGCGAAAGCGCGCCACAGTGTGGCGCGAAGAGCCGTGCTGTGCATTGTGTAGTGTAGACCAGACTTTACAGCGCCAAACAAGGTTTCTCTGGGCAAGGTCGATTTTATCTCAGCGCTGCCTTGCCACCACACCAAAGCGGCAATAACCACTAGGAAGGACAATGCGTTCACCATAAAAACAGCATTGACGTTCAGTTTTACAATGATCAGACCTGCTAATGCCGGTCCGATGGCGCGACTGATATTGATGCCGACGCTATTCAAAGCGACAGCTGGCGACAGACGACTCTTGTCGACGAGATCGGGGACGATAGCTTGCCAAGTGGGGGAAATAAAAGCCGCCCCGGTACCCATTAGAAAAGTGAAAGCAATCAGCACTGCAGGACTCATCCAGTTGAAGTGGAGGCAGATGACGAGCGTTACCACGCTGAAAAACAGGCCGCACTGTACAAGCAATAATAGACGTCGCCGGTCCACAATATCTGCGAGCGCGCCAGCGGGGAGGGCAAATAGAAAAATTGGCAGTGTCGTCGCGGTTTGGACAAGAGCGACCACTAGCGGACTGGAGGTCATGGAGGTCATCAGCCAGCTGCTGCCCACTTGATGCATCCAGGTGCCTACATTAGAGATAACCGTTGCGCACCATAAAATGGCAAACGTGGGATGTCGAAAGGGGCTTAGGGCATCTGCTTTCACCGCTGGCACAGGGGATTTTTTTGCGGGTGGCGATGGATTCACGCGAATAACCCGGAAAGCTGGGTGCCGCTGATAAATCCCAGAGTCATCGCCACGACTAGCAGTGCCCCAACGAGCTTTGGAGGGGCCGGCAACGGCAAATCAAAATAGCGACAAACTGCGCCGATGAGAAAACCAATGAATAGACCGATTAAGTTGGTCATCACAACGGCTTATCTCCGGTTGATTGATGCTTATCAATTGCACTTGTTAAATCGCGCGTTGAGCACCTGGAGCAGAGGTGGCGATCCATGAGCAGATAACCCAGCGTCATCGCGACCACCAACAAAGCACCAATCAATATCGGCGGTGCCGGCACGGGAACATTCAGCAGTGCGCAGCCAAAGCCGATGGCGAAGCCTAAAAGTAAACCAAAGCAGGTTTTGTAAAACATCGAAGACTATTCCCGAGGAGCTGAGAAAATAACGAAAAACAGAGGAAAAATACGGCGAGTTTGCCGTACTATCACTCAAGATACCACCGCTGATCGCTTATATTCGAGTGCAATATGGCCTCAGTTCAGCGGCGGCTTGTAGGATGACTAACAACTGGATTGGCACGGGTCCTGAAACTGAATTGGCACGTTGCTAGATCTAGCCCCATGCTCGACTCGCTCTGACGCTGTAAGGCTATGTGAGACCTTAAAATGCGCAAAATCTCAATAGATCAGCACATTTAATTCGGATGTCTGGTGTCGCCCTTAAGCACTTGCCTACTTGCACCTTTGCATTGCAATATGTTGTTGCTCATCCTAGCAAGAGATAGATCTGCGCGTTGCGATGTTTACAGAATGAGTGACAGCATCTTTTACGAGCAGTGGATGATCATATAGTGGATAATCCATTTATTTATAAATAGCTAACGATTTATGTGTCAGCAATCACGCATCCGCGCGAGTGTTTGACCGGAATTTTTCATAAGCTTTACAAAAATATTTGTCTGAAGACGGTAATAACCAAAAAGGGAAGGGTGGTGACTTGGTTTTACCACGCTAAATGCCCACTGGCCTTTTGCTTTTGCCAGTTTGTTTCTTGCCCGGGCGAATTCATGTTCTGTTATGGGTACCATTCTGATTACCAGTACGACTAACGGTTAGGACAGCTATGGAGTTTAAAGACTATTATAAAATATTAGGGGTTAGCGAGCAGGCCACGGGTAAAGAAATCAAGTTGGCCTATCGTAAGTTGGCGCGTAAATATCACCCCGATATCAGCAAAGAAGCTAATGCTGAAAACATGTTTAAAGAAGTGGGCGAAGCCTATGAGGTCTTAAAGGATAAAGACAAGCGCTCCGAGTACGATCAATTGCGCAAATACGGTGGTGAGCCTGGCGGTGAATTCCGACCACCACCCGACTGGCAGTCGGCACCTCAGTCTGCCGAAGGCGGCGATCACAATTTCAGCGATTTTTTTGAAACCATTTTCGGTCGCAGAGGCACGGCGCAACGCCGTTATCAGGGAGGCCATCAACAGGGTTTTAGCATGCGCGGTGAAGATATTCATCTGTCTTTGCCACTATTGCTGGAAGAATTGTTCAGTGGTGAGGAAAAACTTATCGAATACGAAGTTCCCGCGACAGACGATAGCGGCTTCATCTCTCACCGGCGCAAAAAAGTAAAACTTAAAATACCCACCCAACTCAATCCACAAAAACCCATGCGTTTAAAAGGCCAGGGGGGGGCAGGTATGGGTGACGCTCCCAACGGCGACCTATTGATTCAAATTCAATTAGTCCCCCATCCCGATTACTGGTTGAAAGGTAAGGATCTATATCGAAAATTAATGGTGATGCCCTGGGATGCGGTGCTCGGGTGCCAACACTCCATCGAGTTGCTTTCGGGCCAAAAGCTAAAGCTCACGATTCCGAAGAACAGTCGGCCGGGTTCTAAATTGCGTTTAAAAAATCAGGGTATTGCCGGTGGTGACTTATTTTTGGAAATCGCCATTGATTTACCCCAACGGCACTCGGCAAAAACTGAAGAGTATTATCGCGCCTTAGCAGAAGACTACGCGGGCAACCAATAACCTACCGGAGGTATTGCTAATGACGAAAGTGATTATTGAACAGCAATCTATTGTCTATACCACGGAAGATTTATGTGGCTATTGCACCATTGATAGCGAGTCTATCGAAGAGTTTGTCGAGTTGGGAATTATCGAGCCGGAAGATATGAATTCATCGCAATGGCAATTTTCCATGACCAATTATCTTCGTCTACGCAAGGCCTTGCGTTTGACTCAAGACCTGGAAATCAACCTGCCCGGCGCGGCTCTCGCCCTGGAATTACTCGATGAAATCGAGCGCTTGCAACGGCAACTCACGCAATCTGATTAAAATATAAAGGCCAACGCCTATGAGTGATGTTAAAAAATCGGACAAACCCTCCGCTAAGAATCAGCCACCTTCGGAGGCCAGTTTGCGAGATATCTGGTTTCATCAATTATCCTGGTTTGTGCTGATGTTCCTATTGGCCTACTACTGGTTGAATACCTCAACTCATCCGGATACGGAAGTGCCTTACTCCACCTTCAAAACTGAATTAGTCAACAACAACATCGGTCGCCTGGAAATGCGCGGTGAGCGCTTAAATGGGCAATTTAAAGAGCCACTACCGGAATCCGGCATCGATGAAAAAATCACCAACTTTTTCACCATCGCACCCAATATCGCCGATGAACAACTCATGCCACTCATCGAAGAGCACCAAGTGACTTTCACCGTAAAATCCACTACGCCTTCTGTCTGGGTAAATCTACTGATTAACATTTTACCCTGGGTCTTATTGATTGGCTTTTTTGCCTATACCTCTCGCGTTTTCCGCCACTCTCTTAAAGGCGGTGGCAATGGTATTTTTGGCTTTACCAAATCTCGCGCCAAAAAATTTGATGCCAATACCATCAATAAACGCTTTACCGATGTTGCCGGTCTGGAAAATGCCAAAAAAGATTTACAAGAAATGATCGACTTCTTGCGTAAGCCCGAAAAATACCGCCAACTGGGTGCCAAAATTCCCAAAGGTATTCTCATGATGGGGCCGCCGGGTTGCGGCAAAACACTATTGGCCAAAGCCACAGCAGGTGAGGCGGGAGTGCCCTTTTTTAGTGTGACCGGCTCAGAATTTATAGAGATGTACGTGGGTGTCGGTGCCTCGCGGGTGCGCGATATGTTTGAAGCAGCGCGTAAACAAGCACCGGCTTTAGTTTTTATCGATGAGATTGATTCTATCGGCCGGGTGCGCGGTACCGGTGTGGGCGGTGGCCACGATGAGCGCGAGCAAACGCTGAATCAGATTCTTGCGGAAATGGATGGCTTTGATACCCAGGAGGCCGTCATTGTTCTCGCAGCCACAAACCGCCCCGATATTTTAGATCCAGCTCTGCTCAGACCGGGACGCTTCGATCGCAAGTTGGTATTGGAATTACCTCAGAGGCAAGCGCGTATCGATATTCTCAAAGTCCATTGCCAAGGAAAACCTTTGGCCGATGATGTAGATCTCGAACAAATTGCTGCGGGTACTGTGGGCTTTTCCGGCGCCGACTTGGCCAATCTCGTCAACGAGGCGGCTCTGCGAGCGGCGCACAATAATCAAAAGACACTAGGACCAGAGGATTTTGCCGAAGCCCGCGACAAAGTGGCTTTAGGTACAGAATCCGGCGAATTGCTCACTGCGGAAGAAAAGGAGCGAGTGGCTTACCACGAATGCGGACATGCGCTTATGGCGTTACTCATACCCGGCGTTGATCCGCTCAATAAAATCTCAATCATTCCGCGGGGCCGCGCCCTCGGCGTCACTGAGCAGACGCCAACGGAAGATCGCCATAATTTTACGCAGACTTATTTGGAAAACCGCCTGTGCATCCTGTTGGGTGGCCGCTGTGCAGAGTTGGTCATTTATGCGGAATACAGTTCCGGTGCCAGTGATGATCTTAAAAAAGCCAGCGAACTCGCGCGCAAAATGATCACTGAGTGGGGAATGAGCAAAGAATTGGGCCCACTGAATTTACAGCAGAGTGAAACCCATCCCTTTCTCGGTAAGGAAATGGCGGCACCTCGACAATTTAGCGAAATTTACGCAGAGCGAGTTGACGATGCCATTTCGAATTTATTGAAAAAGTGTGAACAGAAAGCCACTGCTTTGCTGGTAACCAATAAGAAGGCATTGATTACGCTTGCGGCCGCCTTAAAAGTACGGGAAACCTTGGACCGGCAGCAAATCGATCAATGTTTGCCGGAATTGCTTCCAACAACGCTGCCGCTGCCTTCGCCCTCGTCCAGTAAATTGATGAATTAAGTGATCTTCTGTCCCCCATTTCTGAATCATGGTTACTAATTCACTGTTACTGGGTCGTCGGGATCGAGATCCGATCTCTTTCAAAGAGACGCTATCGCTCTTTGCCAATTTTCTGACAATCATCAGATAATTTTTGCCGCCTTCACAGCGAGTGCAGATCCAGCACCGACGGTATTTACCCAGATGGAGCCTAATTGTCCAGGAGCTCCCCCCCCTGTGCGCTTATGCGCATCCTGTTGGTGGTGGACTTCCTCTTCGCAGCATTTCTTCAAGACCCCAAGCAGTTTTGGATGTTCACTGCTTCGCTGTAAATAGCCGATTTGCTCTTGATAATGTTCTTCAACAAACGTCTCTACTGCCTTGATAGTTAAACAAAAAACACGATAGCCGAAAAGCGACGGCAGCAAACCAAGTCCCATTCCCATGAGCTTCCAGAGAAAAATTAGCTTACTGCGCTTCGATGGTGTAAGCAGATGTTCCATCACCATTAAGTGATGCTTTTCGGTTTGCCCATGCTCCCGCGCCATCTCCCGGATAGCCTTTGACCAGAAAGCACAGGCAGCGCCTTTATATATCCAGACAGCGCCAGTTTCTCCAGCGTGATTCGACCGCATCCAGGGCACGAAGGATTCTGGAACCTCGATATTATCCGCACCGTACTGATTAATGATGTGGGTTGCATCTAAAGGCTTGGCCACACTATTGCTCTCGATTTTCATTTATTTTTTGTTGCCAGTAGACCGGCTATCAATAACAGCAGCCACGCCGCCATAATGGTGACTCCGCCAACGGGTGTGACATAAACAAGCCATGGAATCTCAAAAGATACGGAAACATAAATACTAAAGCTGAATAACACCGTTCCTATAACAAACAGCAGACTGCTCCATTTCAGCGCTGGAATTGCCGACAGTTTGCCGCCATTTAATAGCCCCAGACCCATGGTGCTAATGACGACCGCGTTGAGCTGGTTGTAGCGCACGGCGGTCATCAGAAAGCGGAAATGCTCATCGCTAACACTCTCTCTTAGCCCGTGCTCTGCGTATGCACCAAAGGCAACCGAAATAAATCCAAGCAGTGCGCCAAACACCAATACCATCCGTTCTACTCCTGCTTAGCAGTTTGTTGGCTCAGTGGTAGAGCCAGTGTTTAAGTTGACCAGCGTTCAAGTTGATCAGAGTCGCCTTGTAAATTTCTTAAAATCATTTAACGTCTAATAATAGTGAAATACCAATCAAGGGACACGCAGACTCGATATTCTCTGTTTCAGATAGGCTGTTAATTTATTCCCGCAGTTTTTGACCTAGCGGAGCGACTGGTCATCGATTACCCAAGAAACACTCAAATACGAATCGATCCCGGAGGGTTTTATCGGTGGATTTACTGCAACAAAAAAATAAGACTTAACCCGTTGCGCCGAAGGTTTTTCCTGTTAGGTGAAGCGCATTCCCCCGTCACTATTGCCGACCTTAACGATCCTGAAAAAATGCCAGCCGACCTCCGTTATGCCCACGAGCGCAATGACGAATTGCTGGAGCGTATCTATATTGGTCGCCGTTTCAAAAACAATACCGAGCGTTTGGAAAAGCTCTGTGAGCTTTATACCCGGATGACCGCTCAGGGCTGAAAAATCACACAGGCAATGCAACCTCTAACGATAGATTAATTCGGTTTTTTAGCGGCGGTCGTTTGTGACGTAGCCTTATTTTTATTTCATAAAATAGACTGCTTTCTGAAATAATTATTGACTGATCGGTCGATTCTGCATTATAAAACCTTATATTGCAGAATATGATAGGGTTTTTGATATATGGATATCGCTGATTTTCAGGCTGGCCGCTTTGAAGCCCAGTACCAATACCGCAGCTTTTTGCCTGCCTCAGTCAATCATCAATGGGTGATCGCCGATCCACCGTTACAGCAGTTGTTGGGGCAGGCTGACCGTGCCCTGGGGGAATTGAATGCCTTCGCCCAGCTGGTGCCTGATATTGATTCCTTTATCAGAACCTACGTTGCTAAAGAGGCGACCCAATCCAGCAAGATAGAAGGTACGCAAACCCATATTGAAGATGCGTTTAAGAATGCCGATGATCTACTGCCTGAAAAACGCGATGATTGGGGCGAGGTGCAAAATTATATTGCGGCCATTAATGCGTCCATCGACAGCCTTGAGCCGCTGCCCTTATGCAACCGCTTACTGAAAGATACTCATACTATTTTGTTGCGGGGAGTTCGCGGGGAAACAAAACAGCCGGGCGAATTTCGCAGCAGCCAGAACTGGATCGGGGTGAGCTTGAAGTATGCGATCTTTGTTCCACCACACCACGCGCATGTGTTGGAGTTGATGGGTGATCTGGAACAATTTTTACATAATGATCGCATTGATGTGCCGCCGCTGATTCGGATTGCGATTGCGCACTACCAGTTTGAGACCATCCACCCTTTCTTGGATGGTAACGGTCGTCTTGGGCGTTTGATGATCTCTCTGTATTTGGCGTCGGAGCAACTGCTGGTAAAACCGGCCTTATATCTGTCGGATTATTTTGAGCGCCATAAAACTGCGTATGTCGATCGCCTGATGGCCGTTCGTGAGGGCAACCATTTACGGGAATGGCTGATTTTCTTTTTACAGGGCGTAAGAGAGTCCGCGGATTCGTCCATCGCTGTCTTTCGTGAAATATTGACGCTGAAAGCGCATGTGGAGGGTGACGTGTTGCCGCGTTTCAGCATTCGTCGACAGGAAAATGCCCGGCGCTTAATGCAGTATTTGTATGGGCAACCGGTAGTCGGCATTAAGGCAGTTTGCCAGTTGCTAGATACCGTACCCAATACAGCAAGCTCATTGATCAATGATCTCGTAAACTATGGCCTATTGACTGAGGTTACCGGCCAGCGGCGTAACCGGCTGTTTGTGTTTCACCCTTATCTTTCTCTTTTTGCACCGTAGAATGTTATGAAAAAATCCATTGCTTGCGTTTCTGTAGACTCTATCTCGGTACCCTCGGTTTCCGTGACTTACGCCGGCAATGGCCGCTCGAAAAAATCCAACGAGTTGGGCATGCGCGTGATACAGGAACGCGTCTACGAAAAACGCGGCGAGCAATATCTATTAATTATAAATCGCCGCCTGCCTCCGGTAAAAGTCGTGCGTTGATGTTTATTGCTTTAGATAAACTCCATAACCAAAATATTAAAAAAGTCATTAAGCCAGTACGGCTTTTATTGGGATTGAGAAGTCGCTCCCAGATGGAATTTATGTAACGCGCCGGGGAAGGATGGCGGCAAGGTGAATTCGGTTAAAGCCTTTATGGACAGTGACGATCAAAACCTACTATGAACAGCTTAACGGCTATGACTATCTGAAAACCTTGGATATTGGCTACTACTTTTACTCCGGTTCATACGCCGACGATATTCTGCGAGTGCTAGATCCCAACGAAAAAACTATTATCCATATTCCCAATGTCAACTCGCGGAAAAGCGTTAAAGATAAGATCAAGGAAGTTGAACATATCATCGAAAAACTGGGTAAATAGCGCGGCACAGACCTGGATACCGGATTTCACTTGGTTGAAGCTGCAAACGGGAAAATAATTAAAATCGCCGACTTAGTAAACGACGACGCGGCGAAGGACGATAACGTATTCGCATTACTTAAACGACCTGAATCCAAGAATGATAGAGATCATGTGGACATGATTATCGCGCTGGGTATGGCGAAAGAAGGTTTTGACTGGATCTGGTGCGAACACGCCTTAACCGTCGGTTATCGCTCAAGCCTCACTTAAATTATCCAGATTATTGGCCGCCGCCGCCCGCGATGCATCGGAAGCAACCATTACCGATGCCGTAAACGATACCTTAAAAGCTATCGCTGCCAGTTTGTTGATGGAGCAGGTACTTTGCTCCTAAATTTAACTTCACATCTAAGAATCTGCAAAGTGGGCCCGTCGAAGGTTTTGACTACGGCGATCACGGTTACGACTCGGCTAAGAATAATGTTGGCTTCAACGAATCCACTGGGCAATTTCAGATAGAGATAAAGGGCCAGAAAGCCTATATCGCTGAAATTAGTAAAGAGCGCTTTATGCAGATGATGTTAGTAGAAGAATCGTTTCACTTTCCGCTGGACCACTGTTCTCATCCATAACGGATGACGAAGATACCGCCAGTGGGACAATCTATGTGCTACAAAGTAAATCCGAACACCCAACAATTGCTGAAAATAGAAGTTTAATACATAAAATCGGTGTGACCGGAGGCAGCGTAAAAACACGTATCGCCAATGCCAAACTCGATCCTACCTATCTAATGGCCGATGTTGAAATCGTAGCAACCTACGAGTTATACAACATCAGCCGTACTAAGCTCGAAAATATCCCGCATCGATTTTTTGATTCCGCCAAACTGGATATTCAAATCAATGATCGCTTTGGCAAACCCGTAGTACCGAGAGAATGGTTTTTAATTCCTTTGTTTATTATCGGTGAGCTTGTTGAAAAGATTAAAGATGGAGCGGTCAGCAAGTATCGCTATGGTGCAAAAAATGTGCAGTTAGTCCCTGCGTAATATGCTGTTGCTAATGAAGGCTTTGGTTACAAAAGACACTTCACGTAGACAGGAGATTTCAATCGATAGCGGCAATTTAGTGATGCAATCAGTAAATTAACTGGCTATCCCGCGAATAGTTTTTGACCCTGTAAATAATCCCTAAACTAACCCGATATAATCTAAAAATAGCGATTTTCAAAATATGACGGCTCAACTATTAGCCGTCATATCAAATACCAGCACTTCGGCATGGTTGGCCTCACTGAAACTCAAAGTCTCGCCTTTTTCAAAGGCAACACCATCGCCTTGCGTTAACTTTTCACCCTTTAAGTTTATCTCTCCCTGGACAAGCTGTACCCACGCGAGGCGATCACTGTGAATGTCCAGGCTCACGGCGTCCGCATTGCCGAAGCGACCAGCGTATAAATTTACGTCCTGATGGATGGTGATGGAGCCGTCGCGGCCATCGCGACTACCGACCAGTTTAAATTGTCCGTCATCACTGCAGCCTTCAAAAAAGCGTTTTTGCTCGTAGCCGGCATCTATTCCCTGGGTTTCCGGAATGATCCAGATTTGCAGAAAATGAACAGGCGCTTCGGCCGAGGCGTTGTATTCGCTGTGGCGAATGCCTTTACCGGCTGACATGCGTTGTACATCCCCTGGCAAAATAACGGATCCAGTGCCAATACTGTCTTTGTGCTCCAGCCCACCGCTGACAACATAGGAAATGATTTCCATATCGGCGTGGCCATGGGGTGGAAATCCGGCACCGGGATCGACCCGGTCATCGTTGATGACTCGAAGGGGTCCGAAGCCCATGTGTTGCGGATCGTAATAGTGGCCAAAAGAAAAGCTGTGGCGTGACTTCAGCCAATCAAAGTTGGCGATACCTCGGTCTTCTGCGTGTCGAATTTTCATATGAGTCTCACCCATCTTTGTAGCGAGAGAAGGTGGCAGTGAAAGCTGAAAATAACACTGTATATATAGACAGTAAAGAAAAATTTTCCGACTAATTGCACTTTTGGGAATACTTTCCGTATTTTTACCAGAGGTGTTTGACTAAACTTTGCACTAAGCCGCTTGTTATAAGGATTTTGGTTTAGAAAAAAATTGAAGAGAACGTGTATTAGGCGGACGCTTTTCGGAGTTAAACACGGAATCATTCCGCCTAATAATATTGTTATGTGTTAAAAAATGATGAGAATTAAATGGTGGTTGATGAGTAGCAGCTTTCCTGACTTGAACTGGGCAAGGCAAGCGCTTCTAAAAGATGGCACAGCTGAGGTGCTGGATTGTAATGCTAATCTTTATAAGTTTGAAACGCATGAGCAATCAAAATTTTGGTTGCTAGAAGATGAATTTATTTCTTATGAAAATATGGATGCTGAGGATGAAAGAGAACATGAAATATCTCTTTCTAAAATTCATCCACCAACATCTGGGTCTTTCTATGTTAAAAGCACATAACAAGCGCATCATTGTTCAGCCGCTTTGCGGCTTGGACCTTCGTTACGGCCCAATATGCGGGCGTTAGGCGCTAAAGAGGGGCATACATTGCCTGAAGAACTAATAAATTATTTACAGTTAGGTTCTAATGCTTTTGCTTTACTGGTGGGAGGCTGGATCTATGCAGCTTACATTAAAAGCTTAAATTCGACTTTGAAGTCAAAGGACGAACAAGTGAAAGCGGTAGAAAAGAATATCAATTTTTTAAAGGACAAAATTTTTGACCTGAAAAAAAAGAGCCCTGAAAATATCGAGAAAACACTAAGTGATCGAATTAAAATTAGGGAGGAGGAAATTAGTAGGTTCAGCGATGATAAAAAAGATCATAAAACTGAGCTTGCTATTAAATACCAAGAAGTAAAAAGGTTAAAGAGTGAACTCGAAAAATCTAAAGATGTTAGAAGGACAATGGATCTTCTTGAGCTGGACTTAGAGGAAGGTGATGGCGACTTTAGATTTTTTTCAGCAAATTCAGAGTATGAAATAGAGGAAATGGGTATGGTCGCTGTAGATAGCGGGCAACTCATGATTACTGATCCTTGCTATATCCACTCAGAATGGCAAAAAGATGATTTTGAGGATATTCGTTTACTGAAAGACACCGAAACTGGTGATATTTATCAGTTCAGAAAATATTTTTCTTAAACAGTAGCTCATAAAGTGTAATACGATCTTCGGCTTGTAAATGGCGGGAATATTGTCCCATTACCCACTCCCAAATAGTAAAATATAAATTGGTCGAAATTTTCTTATATTTAATAAGGAGTTGCACTTAATGTGTGGATCTACCGCAGAATGTGTCGCGGTTAGTATATGAATTCGGCAAGTCAAACAAAGTATATTCACCGAAAGTATTTAGGGAGTATGTTAATTTTGAAGTAACTAAAAATAAAGTTAATTACCTTGGGCGCTTAGCTTTTTATTTTGAAATAGCTGATCAAAACAATTTAAGCTATACATCGGAAGTGATAAATAAGGAAGGTGAGGATATTTCTCGTCTTCTTGAGACATGGCCTCAGCTTGAGAACCAAATTCAAACCCAGCTGTTCGAGATAGGCCAAATAAAATCGACTAACTAACTGAAACTAAAGGGTTAAGATCAATAAAGAAGTTGGTGGCAATAGAAAATTATTTAGATTTGTCACCGAGCCTTTTTATACGTTTTAACCGATGGCATTTGGTTAACTTAGCTGGCATCTTGTTTTGTGTGTTTGTTTCACTCGCCGCTAACAAGCGGCTAAAGTACGCTCCCTTTGGTCACCGGATGCAGCAAAGCTGCACCGCTTAGCCGAGTGTTATACGTAAGAAGTGAAAATATGACTACCGACAAACTTCCTCCTAATGTTGGAGCTTCAGATAAAGTAATTCTCTTTGATGGTGTTTGTAAGCTTTGCAATGCGTGGAGCAAATTTATCATTAAGCATGATCGACAACATATTTTTAAGTTATGCAGCGTGCAGTCAGAAGAAGGTAAAAAAATACTTCTCCATTTTGGTTTCCCTTCCGAGTTTTATGAAACAATGCTTTATGTAGAGGGTAATCAGTACTTTCAACAAAGTGATGCATTTTTTCAAGTAATGACCAAGCTTGGTTGTCCATGGAAATCTGTTTGTATCTTTAGGGTGCTTCCAATGCCAATACGTAATTGGATGTATGATCGTATCGCTTTAAATCGTTACAGTCTGTTCGGTAAATATGACTATTGTACTTTGCCATCACCCGATCATGAGGCGCGCTTCTTAAATGCAAAACAGTAAGCTATCTCATGTCTCGTTTGTAAGCAGATTACTATTAGGTTTTTTATTAATTTATCACGGTTTAGTCCCTAAAATACTATGGCTAAGTGCAGTTGAAGTTCACTTGGTTTCAGTTAGTGGTTTTGATATTCCAGCTAGTATTGCATCTCCATTGGCAGGCATTAGTGAAATAGTTTTGGGCTGTAAATTATATTTTCAAAAAAGTCTAATATTCCTGTTTATATAGCCGCTGTAGTTTTATTTTTATTGCTGCTTTTTTTAGGTTTAGCAAGTCCAGAAT
>JBLIHY010000001.1:0-48313 GCA_047634655.1 Cellvibrionaceae bacterium | reverse complement strand
AACTACTTCGCCAACAGTGGCGCCTTGTGCACCGATTGCGCTGCCTCTGAAAATACTGCCATCTTCCAACACCAAAATAGCGGGACGTTGATTCTCACTATCGAGAAGACTGGCGGCACTTTGAAAACCCAAGCTAATTCTCCTGAATGATTTGCAGCTAACTGCTGCGCGCCAAGTTACCCTCAATCACACTACGATAATTGAGCTCAAGGCAGAATGGAACAATAGAAATAATTGAGAATTACAAAAAAGCGAGAGGGCGCGATTCAAGAATAACGCGCGCATCTCGCTGTGTAGATAGGACTATTTCCCTCACTTTGACTGGGTTATGATTCTACGCCATGATCCGAATTGAGGAAAGCCCCGCTCTACAATAGGACTCGGGAAGAGTGGAAGACTCGCGGCGATTGAAAACTGATGCGGCGTGTCTCACATACGGAGCGCTTGCAAGGCAAAAGCGCCGGGGGCAAGCAACTTCATTCACCGAGAAAGCGAATAGTTCAGGCGGGGATCCGCTGTCCATCCCAGGCAAAACAATTACCGGAGTCTTCGGGCTTGAGGCGATTAATTACTTCTAACAATTGAGAAGCGGAAAACTCTGGCGTAAATAATTTACCATCGGGCACATTACCCTGAAAGGGTTTGGACAGGGAAGTATTCACGGTGCCGGGATGAAGACCGGCGATCACCAGCGCCGGAAGGCGACGACTGTACTCGATTGCCATATTTTTGATCAACATATTCAATGCCGCTTTACTACTGCGGTAGCTGTGCCAACCACCCAGGCCATTGTCACCAATGCTGCCAACTCTGGCAGAGAGCGCCCCAAAAAAAGCTGAATTTTTTCGATTCATGATGGGTAAAAAATATTTCGCCACCAATGCTGGGCCGAGAGCGTTTACTCGCATTACTTCAATAAAGCTTTCGCCGTCTAATTGCTTGAGACTTTTTTCCGGTTGTAAATTTTTAGCATCGTGAAGTATTCCTGTGGCCACAATGACCACGTCCAACTGTCCGCACTGTTGTTTAACGGTATCAGCCGCGGATTGGATGGAGGCTTCCTCGGAAAGGTCTAAATTCAAATACTCGATTCTTTCGTGTAATTTTTCCGGATTTTTCCGGCTACAGGCATACAGCCGGTCAACATTATCCTGGCTTGCCAAGTGATTTAGCAATGCGAGTCCAATGCCGCCACCTGCGCCAATAATTGCAACATTTAGTCCAGAGCGAGACTGTTCAGAAGAAAGATTGGTTAAATAAGTCACAAGGCACCCCCTTAAAAAGAATTAAACCGATTGCCGAGCTATCGATGCAAACATGGTGAATAACATCGCGGAAATCATTAACAGATTTATACGTCGCCTAATTGATGCTGAATCAGTGAGAGAGCACAGAGGGGCGCAGTTTCTGCTCTTAAAATTCTCGGGCCAAGGCTCAGGGGCACAAACTGGTGCTGCCTGGCTAGCTCGAACTCGGTCTCGCTGAAACCGCCTTCCGGACCGGCCAACAGAGCAATTCGCGTTGCTTGCACCTCGGGCGCAAGCGTTTGCGCTTGGTATGGATGCAATATGTATTTTTGATCGGCACTAACCGTTAACCATTCTGAAAATGTCAGTGGCTCGGCAATAGATGGCAATCGGGTTCGACCCGATTGCTGACAAGCGTGTCGAATAATATTTTTCCAGTGATGTAACTTTTTAAGCACACGCTCTTTGGGCAGTTTAATTTCGGTGAAATCACTGAATAGAGGAACAAACTCCGTGGCTCCCAGCTCCGTGGCTTTCTGCAACAACCAATCCATGGAGTCATTTTTTATCAGACAAATACCAAGCTTGATTTCAAGTCTGGACTCAGGATTGATATCTCGAAATTTTCCCACGCGAACTGTGATTAATTTTTTGCGAATATTGTCAATACTCGCATCGTACTCGCCCCCGCGACCATCGAAAAGTGTCAAGTCGCGTCCCGGCTTCATCCTCAGTACAGTTGTGAGGTAATGGGAGGTATCGCCATCCAATAAAACGACAGCATCTGCAGACAGTATTTGTGCGGTATAAATACGGGGAACTCGCATAAAAATAGTACTTCGTGCTGGTTTTTTTAGCTACGAAAAAAATATCCTTTTACCATTTTATTTGACCAAAAGTAGAAAAAATTACCATCCAAATACCGACAACATCATTGCCGGACGAATAATCGTGTGCGCACTTATCGCTCGAAGAGACAATGGTGATAATTTTATTGGAACGAGGCTGGAACCTATGATCGAGAAGTCAACCCGAGATTTTCTACGATAGTTTTAGTCGGTTCCAGCTGATTCATAGTATAAAAATGCAATCCAGGAACGCCGTTTTCTATCAGAGTCTGACAAAGCGTTGTCACCACATCGATACCCAGTGCCTGCAATGACTCTGCGTCGTCGCCGTAAGCTTCAAAGGCTTTCTGCAACCAGCGGGGAATTTCGGCACCGCAATTGGCACTAAAGCGCAAAAGATTCTGAAAATTATTAATCGGCATAACACCCGGCACGATAGGTTGATGGATACCGGCAGCCAAACATTTATCCATAAAATATAAAAAGCCATCGATATTGTAGAAGTATTGTGTGATTGCGCCATCGGCGCCCGACTCAAATTTTTTCTTCAAGTAAAAAATATCGCTGCGCATATTTTTAGCTTGAGGGTGTACTTCCGGGTAGGCTGCCACTTCCAAATAAAAACCATCATTAAAGTGTTTGCGGATAAAATCGACTAGCTCGTTGGCGTAAATCATTTGCGAATAACCGCCGATGCCCGAGGGCATATCTCCTCGTAGAACGACAACTCGGCTTACGCCCGCTGCCCGATATGCTTGCAATAAATTTATAATCTCTGCCTCTGTATCACCACCAAAGGATAAATGAGGCGCAGTGTTGAAACCCTCACTATTAAATTGAGTTACCAGAGACTTGGTATGGTCTCGGGTAGAGCCACCGGCTCCATAAGTGACAGAAAAAAATTCCGGCTGAAGCTTTGAAAGCTCGTCGCGAACTACGATAAGTTTTTCACGTCCAGCCTCCGTCTTAGGCGGGAAGAATTCAAAGCTTAAATTCAGGTTTGATTTATTCACCATATTCTCTGGAAAAACACCTTTGCTTTTTTCTGAAAAACCAAACCGTAAGAAATATAAATTTACTAACGAAGTGATTGAAAAAGTTCTGAGACTTCAACGCGGGTACAGTAAAAATCAACCTGGCGTACTCAGTAATCATCTATGGTGTGCTTGAAGTCCCAGTGCGTTCTTTACTTTTACCTTATTAATACGGCTTGAGATATCCGCTTAATATTTGTAACTTTCAGGTTTGAAAGGACCTTCGACAGGAACCTTGATATATCCTGCTTGAGTGGTCGTTAAGCGAGTAATAACACCACCAAAACCTTTGACCATTTCTGCCGCCACTTCTTCATCCAGTTTTTTGGGAAGTAACTCTACGGAAATATGAGAAGGCTTTTCGCTAGCGGGTAAGTCAGCAAATTTCTTTTCGTAAAGATACATTTGTGCCAAGACTTGGTTGGCAAAGGAACCATCCATAATTCTCGATGGATGCCCGGTACCATTACCTAAATTCACTAGGCGACCCTCTGAAAGCAATATCAAATGATCTCTGGCCTTATTACTGCGCTTGATTTTGTGGACTTGTGGCTTCACTTCATCCCACTCCCAGTTTTCGCGCATATAGGCCGTATCAATTTCGTTATCAAAATGGCCAATGTTGCAGACGACCGCCCCGGGTTTGAGCGCTTGCAACATGAAGCGATCACAGACGTTAGTATTACCGGTGCTAGTCACCAGTATGTCAGTAGTTTGCAATAAGTCTCGATTAATACCTGTCATCGATTCGGTATTAATGCCATCGATGTATGGAGAGACCACTTCGAAACCATCCATGCAAGCCTGCATGGCGCAAATTGGATCAACTTCGGTAATTTTTACAATCATACCTTCCTGGCGCAGAGAGGCTGCCGAGCCTTTACCGACGTCACCGTAACCGATAACCAGTGCTTTCTTACCGGAGAGCAAATGATCGACGCCGCGTTTAATTGCATCATTCAAACTGTGTCGACAACCGTATTTGTTATCGTTCTTGGATTTTGTAACGGCGTCATTGACGTTAACCGCAGGGATTTTTAGCGATCCTTCCTCCATCATCTCCAACAATCGGTGTACACCCGTGGTGGTTTCTTCTGAAATGCCGTGAATTTTACCTAAAACCTGTGGATATTTTTGGTGACACAATAAAGTTAAGTCGCCGCCATCATCCAAAATCATATTGGCATTCCATAATTCATTGCTGCCTTTTTCCGCTTTGATTGTCTGTTCGACACACCACCAGAATTCTTCCTCTGTTTCTCCCTTCCAGGCAAACACGGGTATTCCCGCTGCTGCCATCGCGGCCGCGGCATGATCCTGGGTGGAAAAAATATTACACGAAGACCAGCGAACGTCTGCTCCGAGGTCTATTAGGGTTTCTATTAATACAGCTGTCTGGATCGTCATGTGAATACAACCCATAATTTTGGCGCCGGCCAACGGCTGCGCCTCGCGATACCTTTCCCGCAACGCGATCAGCGCGGGCATTTCACCTTCGGCAATCTCAATCTCTTTACGGCCCCAGGCCGCCTGGCTAATATCAGCTACTTTGTAGTCGGTGAAATTTTCAACGGGTTTCAAGTTGGCGCTCATGGTTGTGGTCTCAAGTAATGGCGATTGAATTCGAATGAAGTGTTGATAAGTAGCAAATCGTTTCGATGAGTTGTTCTGGCAAAACGATTTGCCAGAACTTTTAATAGGTACCGCAGCGTTCTTGGATAACGCTAACGCGCCTGAAGAGCGGCAACCTTGTCAGTTTTTTCCCAGGAAAAATCGGCTAGCTCGCGACCGAAATGTCCGTAAGTTGCCGTCGCTCGATAAATAGGATGCTTTAGATTGAGCATGGACACTAATCCACCAGCGCTTAGATCAAAGTGTTCGCGCACCAGATCGGCAATTTTCTGTTCGCTGATTTTGCCGGTTCCGAAAGTGTTTACAGAAATGGAAGTTGGTTCGGAGACGCCAATCGCATAGGAAATCTGAATTTCACAGCGGTTTGCCAGGCCTGAAGCAACGATATTCTTTGCTACGTAGCGGCCAGCGTAGGCGGCGGAGCGGTCTACCTTAGAGGGATCTTTCCCCGAAAACGCGCCGCCTCCGTGGCGGGCCATACCGCCATAGGTATCGACGATAATTTTGCGTCCAGTTAAACCACAGTCGCCCATAGGTCCGCCGATAACGAACTTGCCGGTTGGGTTGATGTGATAAACAGTATCTTTGTGTAACCAATGCGCTGGGAGAACCGGCTTGATAATCTCTTCCAACACGGCTTCGCGCAGATCTTTCAACGATATATCGGGATCGTGCTGGGTAGAGAGTACAACGGCGTCAATAGCGATTGGCTTGCCGTTTTCGTAGCGCAGGGTGACCTGGCTCTTGGCATCCGGTCGCAGCCAGGGCAGCAACTTTTTCTTGCGCATTTTTGCCTGGCGTTCAACCAGGCGGTGAGCATAATAAATGGGTGCGGGCATTAGCACATCGGTTTCATTGCTTGCGTAACCAAACATCAATCCCTGGTCACCCGCGCCCTGAGCTTTATTTTCAGCCTCATCGACACCCACGGCAATGTCTTGGGATTGTTTGCCAATAGCGTTGATTACTGCACAAGACGCGCCGTCGAAGCCGATATCGCTGGAGTCGTAGCCAATCTCGAGGATAACGTCGCGAACCAAGTTTTCCAGGTCGACATACGTGGATGTTCGAACTTCACCGGCTAGAATTACCATGCCAGTTTTGACCAGTGTTTCTACCGCCACGCGGGAATTGGGATCGTCTCTCAACATGGCATCGACGACGGCGTCGGAGATTTGATCTGCCATCTTATCCGGATGACCCTCGGAGACAGATTCTGAAGTAAATATAGAGTATTCTGACATTAGTTTTCTCTCGTTAGCTCCTTTGACTTAGAATTTCTAATATTTTCTATTTTTGACTTTACCCGTACTACGCTATCAGATTTACGCCAGCTGCCGCTTTTTGATCAGAGCACAGTTCCGGGCGCTTTTTTCACAAATTGTTGCAATTGAATCTGAAAACCGTTGCGTAGAGCGAAGTAGTGGCTGTTCTCATTTTTTAAATCGCAGGATGCCGCATACGCTTGTAACTCGTCGGGCTCAAACCCCATCCATAAATCGCCGCAAGAAGTCTTCACCCAATCCTGATCGTGCCGGCAAAGCTCAGTAATGATGGCTATCCCGTTAGTATCGAGAGCCCCGGCGATATCCTGAAAGATTTCAGCCGGTGACGGCGTGTGGTGCAACACCATATTCATCACTATGCAATCGGCAGCCTCTACCCCTTTCAGATAGCGGGTGTCGCCACAAACAAATTCGACGTTGCCAATATTTTTTTCCTGTGAATAGCGTCTAGCTTGCTCCAGCAAAGCCGGAGAATTATCCAGAGCCAAAACCGATTGGTAGATTTTTGCCAGTGCCGGCAAAAATTCTCCCTGCCCGGGACCAATTTCAATGGCGCGATTACGATTTTCCGTAAGCACTTTTTGTAGAAGCTTAACAACAGCTTCTCCATAGGTGGAATAGTCGGCAATCAGATCTTGCTGCCATTTAAATTGGTTGGCGTGTCGTTCAAAAAAGCTTCGCGATTGTGCCGCCCGCTCTCGCTTGATGCGAGCAACACCTGCCCGCAATTGAGGCGATAAGGCCAGGGTATCCACAACGGCAAATAACTGTTTCTGCAATGCCAACAAAGCGCCAAAGTCGGCGGGCAACCCGCGACTGTAGAATATCGAATTGCCTTCGCGGCGCTTGGCGACTAACCCAACTTCAGCCAAAACTTTTAGGTGGTGGCTCATACCCGATTGGCGATGCTCAAATATTTGACACAGCTCTAGGACACCGAAGGCGTCTCGGGCTAAAACTCGCAAAATCTGTAACCTGAGCGGGTCACTCGATGCCTTGTTTAAAGCAGCGAGACTCCCATATCCGACCGTTACCATTTTCATTTCGAGGCTATTCTAATGACATCCCCAAACTATATCAATTTTTTTTGATATAGTTTGGGGCGCAACAACTGTTTTTTATTGATAGAAGTACCAATCAGAATAACTGCTTTTTTCAGCTCATCATGCTTGAGGCCAACTCGGCGACATGGCGAGAGCCGCCAGCTTTACCCAGCTCGTTTCGCACTTGATTTAACGAGGTAATCATCTGCCGGCGATAATCCTCATCTTCTAACAGGCGCTTTATCTCCTTGGCAATCGCAGCCGGATTCGCCTCGCCTTGCAAAAACTCCTTCACAACATTTTTTCCCAAAATAATATTGACTAGGCCAATATCATTAATAGTCATCAGCCGCTTGATAATCCAGTAGGACAAGGGAGCAACTCGATAAACGATAGTGTTAGGGACACCCATCAACGCAATTTCCAGTGTCGCTGTTCCCGAGGCGGTCACGATGGCGTCGCAGCATTGAATCACGTTATAGGGGCGATCTCGAACCGTTAACACAGAGAGATGCTTGCTAGTTGCGAGAAATGGTTGTAAATCGGATTCATCAATGGTCGAGGCTATGGGTAATATGAATTGTATTTCAGGCCGCTGGGTTTTCAATATACTGGCCGCCTTAAGCTGGACGGGTAAATTCTTTTTTATTTCATTCTTGCGACTACCGGGAAAAATCCCAACAACAGCTCCGTTAGCATTTAATCCAAAATCATTAAAACACTGCGCCCTGCTCTTATTCGGCTTAACTTCGTCCACCAAAGGATGTCCGACAAAAGTGCAGGGAACGTCGGCGTCGCGGTAGAATTTTTCTTCAAAGGGGAACAACACAGCCATATGGTCGATCTTCTCACCCATGGAGTGAACCCGTCCCGGGCGCCAGGCCCACACCTGTGGGCTGATATAAAACAAGACTTTTACACCCAAAGCTTTGGCTTTAGCGGCCAGGCGAAAGTTAAATTCCTGATAATCAACGAGGATCAATAAATCGGGGGGGGATTGTACTAATTCGGCCTGCATGCGGTTCAGGGCACGCTTAATGGCGCGATATTTTTTTATAACCTCCCAGATCCCTACAACACCAATGTCGTCGCAGTTCACCAAAATATCGCAACCCGCGGCCAACAGTTTTTTGGAGCCCATGCCTTTGACACGGATATCGGGATTCAGCTCGCGAAGCGCGCGCACCAGGTTTGCCGCGTGTGCGTCTCCAGAGGCTTCACCGGCACTGATCATCACTGTTTTCATAGAATTAACACATCCAACATTAAAAAATTGACTTTTAAGCGCGATTTTTTCTGATAACGGCTATCCACAAAATAGTCGCCAGACTTTTTTACAGATGCCACAAAAATTCAATAAAATCTGAGTCCCAAAAAGCCTGAGCGACTTGGCAATCGATGAAAACTGTAACTCGCACTCGACAATACCACATTGAAGTTACCAGGCTGAGGCGACAATCTTCTCGCCTTTAACTGAAGATAAAAACAGAAATAAGCCTAGCGGCCGTCGATGCTAATTCATCACCGTCGACTTTGTGGGGTATATGCCTCGGGGATCATAAGATCATAGCCAAGCGGCTCAGCCCTGAATGTCCTCTAAAGCGTCGTTAGCTGGGCGCTGCGAGACTGTACTACGTAAGGCGAAAGTAAAAATAATACTCTGGGATATTAAATACGCTGTAAATAATTCCGATGTCCTCTAGATTGCCTGTAGAGATTCAGATGAGAAACAAGAGTAGCGTGCGATAAATTTCGTCTGCCGTCTCCGAAGATTTGAAATCCCGGGGCAAACGTTGTACAAACTTGTTAGTACAACGTTATCGAGTAAGTCTGAAAATACGCAACAGCCATCGAAGAAAATTGTAATATTATTGGCAGCATTCGCTCTACGATGCGTGCTCCATAGAAATCAGCAATTTTGCTATCGATTAAGAAGCACACCCATTAAAATCAAGCAGATGAGTCAATTAAAGGAGAAAAATTATGAGCAATGTTGCCGTTATTCTAGCTGGCTGCGGTGTTTATGATGGTAGTGAAATCAATGAAGTCGTACTGTCGCTATTATCTTTAGAAGAGCAAGGGCTGAACTATCAGTGCTTCGCTCCGGATATTGATCAGCACCATGTCATTAATCACCTAACGGGCGCAGAAATGCCGGAAACTCGCAATGTACTGGCGGAATCCGCGCGCATTGTCAGAGGTAATATCAAACCCTTGAGTGAATGCAATACAGAACACTACGATGCTCTATTGGTTCCCGGTGGTTTTGGCGTCGCTAAAAATTTATCTGACTTTGCCCTTTCAGAAGCAGCGCCCACTATTCATCCCGAAGTCCTCGACGTCTGCCAGAGATTTAAAAATTCGAAAAAACCCGCGGGGTATCTCTGTATTGCCCCGGCGGCTTTACTCGCCAAAATTTACGACGGCGTCACCTGTACCATCGGCTCTAACGCGAACACAGCGGCGAGAATCACTGCTCTGGGGGCACACCATCAAAATTCTCAGGTTGACGAGGTCGTTATCGACCAGAAAAATAAAGTTGTTTCCACGGCGGCCTACATGTCGGCAAATAATTTAGTAGAGGCTAAATCAGGAATTAAAAAGCTTGTCGAAGCTCTGAGCGAGATGCTTGAAAAGTAAAACCATTGATATGGATAATTTACCAAGGCTATCCATTCAAATTGGGGAGCTGGGGATAACCCTTACTTAGTAAAGGGGCGGTCGTCGCTAACTTCTTACTACCTAGGGGCTAGACCAGTTTTAATGTCAGGCCGAGACACTGCCGAAGAGATGCCACCACTAACTGATGGTGGTTAAAGTTGTGTCTTGAATGCAACTTACCTACGATCCTAGCTTGTTAATGGGAAAATCGTAGTGTAGTAAATATGCGATAGCGCAAGCGGTGGTGGCGCTACGTGTTGAGTAAGCGCTCAGAGGCAACAGCAAGCTTGAAGACAGTCCAGTGCTTTTCATATTGCTTAAAACTCTGCCATATGGCTAGTCCCGATGCACTACATAAGTAGTACAGCGTGCGCCAAAGCGAGTTAAATAGATAATAACAACCCGGCTTATCTACTCTTATGAAAAAAATTGTTGGCGGCGGCCCTAAAAAGTTCTCTACACTCTAAATACCGTTAGACGTCTTGGCCTGAAAAACTCAACAACTGCTCTTACTACTGTCACCAGGCTACCAGTGTCGGGTTGAGTATTACCATTGGCACTGGCACCGCCACAGTGGAGTTAGACGATTTAGCCGGATGTGATCTGGTCTTTGTTATCGGCGCCAATCCCGCATCCAACCATCCTCGTTTTATTTACCAACTTAAAAACTGTCGCGATCGCGGCGGTAAAGTCATCGTTATTAATCCCGCTAAGGAAGCTGGGCTAGTAAAATTTTCGGTTCCGAAAAGTGCCTTTTCCATGATCAGCGGCGGAACAGAAATCGCCTCGTTGTACCTACAACCTAATATTGGCAGTGATATCGACTTATTTAAGGGTATTGCTAAAGCCATTTTGAGCAGCAAACCCAGGATTTGGATTTCATCAAGAACTACTGCGATAACTTTTCTGCATTTCAGCAAGACATTGAGACAACTCATTGGCACGACATTGAAGCCGCTTGTTCACTTAAGCGCGAGGCTATCGTTGAAGCCGCAGAGCTCTACAGCCAGTCAAAAAATACCGTGTTTGCCTGGGGTATGGGCATGACACATCATCGGTTCGGCTGTGAAAACGTGGTGTATATTGCCAACCTGGCTTTGCTGCGCGGCATGGTTGGCCATCGTTATCGCGATCTGTTACCACTCCGCGGTCACAGCAATGTTCAAGGGATTGGCTCCATTGACGTGAAACCGGTACTGGCAGATTCAGTTTTTGAAAAAATAGAAAAACAATTAAAGGTCAGTTTGCCCAAGTCTGAAGGCTTAGATACCTTCCATTGCTTGGAAGCCGCCCATGAAAATAATATCGATTGCGCCTGTATTGTCGGTGGCAATCTCTACAGCGCCACTCCGGACTCGGAGTGGCGAAAACTGCCCTCGACAATATTGATTTTAAACTTTTCTTAACTACAACTTTGAATCGCGGCCACATCGAGGGCATCGACCAGGGCGATGTTTTGATATTGCCGGTTGCCGCCCGGGATGAAGAAGAACAATCCACGACTCAAGAGTCTATGTTTAACTATATTCGCTTGAGTGACGGTGGCATTGAACGCCTGAGTAATGTTCGCTCGGAAATCTCCATTTTGGCGGATATTGGCAAGCAACTATTACCTGACTCACAAGTCGATTTTAGTCAGCTTAAAAACCACGATACTCTGCGCGAAACTATCGCCAACACAATCCCTGGCCTGGAGAAATTAAAGGATATCGGCGTCGCCTAAAGAAGAATTTCACGTGCGCAATCGCATCTTGCACACGCCTTCGTTTAATACGGAAAATAAAAAGGCCCATTTTGTGGTGCACGACATTCCCATCGTCAATAACTCAACGGAACAATATCCCTTTGTATAAACCAGTGTCCGTAGCGAAGGTCACTTTAACAGTATTGTTTACGAAGAGACTGACAGTTATCGCTGCAATGCGGGTCGGCTGACCTTGTTTATGTCGACACAAGATATGGAACGACTTTCACTGAAAAATGGAGATGAAGTAACGGCTTACTCGAGCCACGGCCAGTTACAGAATCTGCTTGTCCAGAGCTACCAACTACCCGCAGGCAATCTGCTGGCCTATTATCCAGAGGCCAATATACTCACGAAGCGTACGCTCGACCCCAGAAGCAAAACGCCAAATTTTAAATCGGTACCAGTGAATATTAAAAAAGCAGAAACCATAGACATTAAAGAATTAAACTGAGAAAACCGCCAAAAACAAACTTCACCCCCATCAGCGGGGTTCGCTCTGACATGCAATCGTTCGATCATCCGTCCCACTTCAACAACGACAGCATTCATGCTTATTCTTGCCTATATAAGGTATTGGCATAGGCCAATTCTTCCGGCGTATTGATATTAAAAAAAGGATCGTACTGGCAATGCACGCTGCTCACTATCGGAAATTCTACTACCTGAGCTTGTTGCAGTTTTGCCCAGTAACCGATGGCGCGAATATCCGTCTCGACCAGAGTATCCCGCAGGGTAGACAGCAATTTGGTCGACCAGACCCCAAAAACCGGGTGTTGACGGCCATTGCTGGCGGCAATGGCGACGACTGATTGATTCTCAATAGCCGTGCGATGTAATTGCTTGAAGACATCCCTGGGGGAAAAGGGAGAATCACCGGGGCAAGTAGCCAACCATCGATAGCGATGTTCGCACGCCCACTAATGGGCCCAGATAACCCTGGATGGTGTCTGGAATAACAAGGTATCCAAATTTGTCCAGTGGAGAGCCTTTTGAACCGGAGATAACAAGTTGATCGACCTGGCTTTGCAAGCATCCGATCACATGCTCCAACAGACCTAGAGAACCCAGGCGCTTTGTATATTTATCGCGGCTGTTCATGCGGCTACTTTTACCGCCGGCAAGAATTACACCTAGGAGTTCAGAATGATTGCCGCGGGAATTATCCATCTTAATTTTGCCGTCGTCGGACAAATTCGCTGATCAACTGACCGGACAAGGTCCCCGGCGGTGGGATTTGCGGCAAATGTCCATAATGAAACCACTGCGCCTCGACGATTTCCTCACCGTCCACAGTAATATCACCCGACGCGTAAGTGGCAAAAAACCCCACCATTAACTGGTGGGGAAATGGCCAATTCTGGCTACGGAAGTACTCCAATCGAGATACGCCGAGACCAACTTCCTCGAATACTTCGCGATGCAGCGTTTGCTCTAAACTTTCACCCGCTTCTACAAAACCGGCCAAGGTGGAATAAACGCTTTGGGCGTGGCGCCGGTGATGGGCCAACAGACACCTATCCTCCCGAACAATCAAGCACATAATGCAGGGAGATATTCGCGGATAATAAAGTGCGTCGCACTGAGGACACGCCAAAGCCGATTCCCGCTGATGAGTAACGGTCATTTGTCCACATTGACCGCAGAAACGATGCTGCTTTTTCCAGGTCAGTAATTGCAGGGCTCGACTGATTAAACCCAACCGATCTTCAGGGTGGGCCTCCAGAAGATCTCGATAGCTCAAAAATTTTCCAGTTTCAACTGGATCGATCAGCTCAACTACTTTAACTATCCTATCGCTATTGCGGTGGACATCGATGAACTCCGCTCCAGAAAGCAAATGTAAAAACTGGTGGCTGCGGCTCGAATGAAGCCAGTTGTTGGCCTCGTCCACAACCAGTTGTTGTTGGTATATCAAAATATGATATTCACTGGCCATGTCGGATTTTTGATTCCTCAATAGAGATAGCGTCTTATACCGCACTCAAACTGCCAAAATATTGGTGAGCTGTTAAACTTGAAGAAATAAAAATTATGGGACTCTTATGGAAGCCTCTCTGCTTCAGTCATTTTTTTTGATCTTCACGGGTGCAGCTGTTATCGCCACCTTGGCTCTCTATACGAAGCAGCCGTTATTAGTAGCCTACATCGTTCTCGGGGCCTTAATAGGGCCTCACGGTCTACAATTGTTGACCAACGTTAATCTTATCGCAGAAATTTCGCGCATCGGTATTATTTTTCTATTATTCCTTCTGGGTTTGGATATGCAGCCCAAAGCACTATTTTCAGTGATCAGACAAGTAACGCCTGTGGGCTTGCTCAGCTCGGCAATTTTCGCCGCGTGCGGTTACGCTATTGGTCTCGCCTTCAACTACTCGCCGGCCGAGTGTGTGGTGATTGGTATGGCGATGATGTTTTCGAGCACAATCATTGGCATCAAGCTTTTGCCAACTACGGTGCTTCATCATCGTCGCAGCGGTGAATTACTGGTCGGTCTATTGCTGATTCAAGATTTTCTCGCCATCTTATGTTTGATGATTCTACTCAATGGAGAATTCGGCGAAATCGATGTCAAGCAGCTAGGCGCCACGATTGCCGCATTGCCCCTAGTGGCTCTATTTTGCTGGGGTTTTGTTCGTTACGTTTTACAATTTTTGATTAGCAAATACGATCGCTTTCACGAATATATCTTTCTGCTGGCGCTGGGTTGGTGTCTGGGAATCGCCGAACTCTGTGAAGCGTTGGGCCTGTCCGCCGAGATCGGTGCATTTATTGCCGGTATCAGTTTAGCTACCAGCCCGATCGCTCAATATATTGCCCTTAACTTGAAGCCACTGCGCGATTTTTTTCTTATCCTGTTTTTCTTTTCCCTTGGCGCCGGTTTTAACTTGATGATCTTGGGAGAGATCATTCTAGCCGTCATAGTATTAGGCGTCACAATGTTGCTGTTGAAACCCGTGGTCTTCCGAGTACTACTCGGCAAGCAGAGTGAACATACCGACCTCGCCTGGGATATCGGCTTCCGTTTGGGACAGATCAGCGAATTCTCTCTACTAATTGCCCTAGTGGCTTTCAATGGCTCGATTATTAGCGAAAAGGCGTCCACCTTAATTCAAGCGACAGCGATACTGACTTTTCTGATATCGAGTTATATTGTAATTTTTAACCTACCTAATCCCATCGCCGTGAGCGATAAGTTGCGTCGCGACTAATCTCGAACTCTTACCGCGATAGGTTATTGCTCCGGCAGTGGTGGCGGAGCAGCGAATTATTGTTATTCAGTGTTTAGTCAACTTCAGAGAGGCGTTGGACTCAGCAGTAAGCTCCTGCTCGACAATGTTTGCCAGCCGCTTTGCGATATTTTCCACCAGAGATAAATCTCTGCCTTCAACCATAACCCGAAAAACTGGTTCGGTACCGGAAGATCGCAGCAAAACACGGCCATTGTTGGCCAGTTCCTTCTGAGCACTGGCGACAGCGGATTCAATAATCGTGTTTTTTTTCAACACGACGCGCTTATCAAAGCGAACATTAATCATCACCTGTGGAAGCTTGGTCACTGCCTTTCTGACTTCTGCAAGTGGTTTTCCCAGAGTATACAGAGCATTAACGACCTGGAGAGCGGAAACAACACCATCTCCCGTAGTCGTCATATCACCGCAGATAATGTGTCCAGAAGCCTCACCGCCAATCGACCAGCCCCTATCATTCATCATCTCGATGACCTGGCGATCGCCCACTCCCGCACGCGCAAAGGGAATATCCAGTTTTTCAAAGGCCAATTCCAGACCGTAATTAGACATCTGCGTACCAACAACGCCATCGCAACCTTGTGAGGCGTGCTGTGCCAGAGAGATTACGTAAATTAATTCATCGCCGTCTACGAGATCGCCATTATGATCCACAAATAAGACGCGATCCCCGTCTCCATCGAAGGTGATACCGAGATCAGCACCGAGTTGGACGACTTTATCCTGCAGGGCTTCGGGAAAGGTAGAACCGCATTCTTTATTTATATTTAATCCATCCGGAGCGGCATTCATAACGTCGACTTTAGCGCCAAGTTCGGCAAAAATACTGGGCGCAACTTGGTAGGTGGCTCCATTAGAACAATCTAGAACAACGTGCAAATCGTTCAGCCGAAGTCGTCGGGGCAAGGTGCTTTTGCAAAATTCAATATAACGCCCCTTGGCATCTACGATGCGCCGGGCTCTACCCAGCTGTTCCGCACTGACCATTGTTTTTTCAAGTTCAGCCTCGATTTCAAGCTCGGTTTCATCCGATAGCTTGGAGCCACTTGAGCTAAATAATTTAATACCGTTGTCGTAGTAAGGGTTGTGAGAAGCGCTGATTACAATGCCGCCACTGGCGCGGAAAGCCTGAGTCAAATAAGCGATCGACGGAGTGGGCATCGGGCCTAACAAACCGACGTCGACGCCCGCATTGATGAGTCCAGCTTGAAGAGCGGACTCAAACATATATCCAGAGATACGGGTGTCTTTTCCAACTAGTACTAGAGGATTTACTTTATTGCAACGTGAGAGCACTTTACCGACAGCCCAGCCGAGGCGGAGCACAAAATCTGGTGTGATGGGATACTCTCCTACCCGCCCGCGAATACCGTCCGTACCAAAATATTTTCTTTTCATCAATTCTCCTATCTAACTGACAATCATAGTCGCCAGTAGAAAACTATTTCCAGACAACCCGAAACATCAATCGAATCAGCGTGAATTCTCCGTAACAGCTAAAAAGCTGTCGATAATATCCCGGGTAGCGGCTACGTCGTGCACTCTCAATATCTTAGCCCCCCTCTCGAGAGCCATCATAGCTAGCGCTAAGCTTCCGGGCAAACGGTCGGGCAATTCACGGGCTAGAAGTTTGCCAATCATCGATTTTCGGGAGAATCCAACCATCACGGGGAATCCTAGCCCAACCAGCTCGGGCAGACGAGTTAATAAAGTTAAATTGTGCTCGAGTGTTTTACCAAAGCCAAAACCTGGATCTAGCCAGAGGTGATCTCTCGGGATGCCCGCATTCAAACAAGCAAGCACTCTATCCTGGAGATAAGTGGACACTTGCGTCAATACATTCTCGTAGACGGGACTTGTTTGCATATTCTTTGGCGTTCCCTGCATGTGCATTAAACACACCGGTAAGCCCGCTTTAGCAACCGCGTCAAGAGCGTCGTCTCTGCTCAATGCACGAACATCGTTGATTAGGTGCGCGCCCGAACGGGCCGCTTGGTCGATAACCTCGGGAGTACTGGTGTCGACTGAGATAGCTACATCGATATTTTTAGCTGACCACTCTACAAGAGGGATTACTCGATCTAATTCTTCTTGCAAGCCGATGGGATTCGCTCCCGGACGAGTGGACTCCCCGCCAATGTCGATAATTTCTGCTCCCTGCGCAGTCAGTTTCTCAATTCGATCACGAGCTCGGTTTGCATCGACCTTGCCATTATTAAATAAAGAACCGCCATCGGAAAAAGAGTCTGGAGTTGTGTTGACGATTGCCATCAGCCGCGGACGCGAGAGCTTGAGCAGGCGGTGAATCATTTTTCTGAAGTTCGCCCGAATTTGTAGCCGGAAAAAACCAGCTTAGCGATCGTATAAACAGTGATATTTGACCGGTAGTCGCTAGCAGCCAAGTTAGCCTCGGCATTAAATTGTTTGTTCAAGTTATCTCGGCCTACTAGCGACGTTTTACTGTGGAAAGTATTTAGTTACTTTCAGCGGGATCGCCAATGGGATCTGAAGACCCGGGAGACGAATCATCTGCAACAGATCCGTCACTGGAGGTGGGGCTTTCATTTTTATGCCAATCTTTAGGTGGACGCGGGGGTTTCCTATCCATCAGATCGCCGACCTGTTCAGAGTCGATAGTCTCGTATTCCATCAGAGCATCTTTCATGGCTTCCAGTATGTCGCGATTTTCTTCGAGCAAGATTTTTGCACGATTGTAATTTTCATCAATGATTTTACGCACAGAGGCGTCTATACGCTTTGAAGTCTCGCTGGAGTAGTCAAATTTACCCATACCCGGCATGGCAGATTCTTCTTCGCCGTAGTGGAGTGGGCCCAGTTCGTCGGTCAGACCCCATTTGGTTACCATATTGCGCGCCAGTTGTGTCGCGCGCTCGATATCATTTGAGGCACCCGTAGTGACACCGTCTTTACCGAGAGTAATTTCCTCGGCAATACGGCCTCCGAAGAGTGAACAGAGTTGCGATTCCAAGGCCCGTTTACTAAAACTATATTTGTCTTCCTCAGGCAAAAACTGGGTGACGCCTAGTGCTCGTCCACGAGGAATAATCGTAACCTTATGGACCGGATCATGTTCCGGAACCAATCGTCCAACAATGGCATGGCCTGCTTCATGGTAAGCGGTATTTTGCTTTTCCTTTTCGCTCATCACCATGGTTTTGCGTTCGGCACCCATGAGAATTTTATCTCTGGACTTTTCAAATTCTTCGTTGGATATCAAGCGACGATTGGCTCGCGCGGCGAACAGCGCCGCTTCGTTGACTAGGTTAGCTAAGTCTGCTCCGGAGAATCCTGGGGTACCGCGGGCAATGATAGAGGGATCGATTTCTTCCGATAAGGGCACCTTGCGCATATGTACTTTAAGGATCTGTTCCCGGCCGCGTATATCGGGCAATCCGACGTGTACTTGACGATCAAGACGTCCAGGGCGCAGTAACGCCTTATCCAAAACGTCTGGACGGTTGGTGGCAGCTATGACAATGACGCCGTCGTTGGCTTCGAATCCATCCATTTCGACCAGCAACTGGTTTAAAGTTTGTTCACGCTCGTCATGACCACCGCCGTGACCACCACCACGGTGGCGACCGACAGCGTCGATTTCATCGATGAAGATAATGCAGGGAGCACTCTTTTTTGCCTGTTCGAACATGTCGCGCACGCGTGAGGCGCCAACACCAACAAACATTTCGACGAAGTCGGAACCGGAGATCGAAAAGAAAGGCACCTTGGCTTCGCCAGCGATTGCTTTGGCTAGTAGGGTCTTACCTGTGCCGGGAGGGCCAGCCATCAGCACTCCACAGGGGATGCGTCCGCCCAGGCGTTGGAATTTACTGGGATCGCGGAGAAACTCTACCAGTTCTTGCACCTCTTCCTTAGCTTCATCGACACCTGCAACGTCGGCAAAAGTTATATTAATTTGATCTTCGCCCAGCAGCCGCGCTTTACTCTTGCCAAAGCTCATAGGATTGCCACGACCACCCATGCCTCCTTGCATTTGCCGCATAAAAAATAGGAATACAGCAATAATGATCAGTATTGGGAAGCTGGCTACCAGTAGTTGCCTCCAAAGGCTAGCTTTTTGAGGTTTTGGCGACGTCACTTCGACGTTGTTATTCAACAGGTCGTCCATTAATTTGCCATCCCATAATTCCGGGCGGAAGGTAATGAACTTAGTGTTATCTTGATAAGTACCTGTTATTTCACGACCGTCGACAGCTACCTCCTTCACACGCCCAGCCTGAATTTCCGCTACGAAATCGGAATAAGTTAACGTTGTGTTTTGAGGGGAACGGTCAAAACCATTGACTACAGTCAGAATGACTCCCGCAATGACCAGCCACAAGATCAAATTTTTTGCCATATCGTTCAATTGGATATCCTCATGAATTAGAAATACAGACCTTAATCAACGATTGTTTCAACAAGTGCCAGCACAGTATTTAATTGATACACAAAAGGCACCGTGATGGTGGTTTAGACTTAGTTACTACGAAACCCCTTGGCAACCCAATAAACTTCTCGGGATCGTGCCCTCGATGCCTTAGGCTTTCGAATGTATACGCTTCTGAACTTTTTACGCAAGGACTTCAGCAGTGTATCAGAACCCTCGCCCTGAAAGACTTTGACAAGAATTGTACCATCGGCACATAACACGGATTCAGCGAAACAGACCGCTAGCTCTACTAGATACATAGCCCTAGGCTGGTCGATATCGGCCATGCCACTTATATTGGGTGCCATGTCAGATATCACAAGATCCACCGGACGATTATCCAGAGCCATTAGAATTTGATCTAGGACCGAAGTTTCAGTGAAGTCGCCCTGAATAAAATGAACATCGGAAAGCGCATCAATATCCAGGATGTCCGAAGCTACTACTGTTCCACGATGACCCACTTTTTCAGCGGCGACCTGAGACCAGCCACCGGGGGCGGCCCCGAGATCTACCACCACCGCACCTTCGCGAAACAGATGATCTTTTTGATCGATTTCCAACAATTTATAGCTGGCTCGGGATCGATAACCTTCTCGCAAAGATTTTCGGACATACGAATCGCTGAAATGTTCTCTCAGCCAACTTTTACTGGTTTTGGAACGAGACATAATTGATATAGATCAGAGGATACTCACAACGGAAGTACACGTGTAATCAATCAAGCTTACCGTTTATAATGAGGAAATTAGTTTGGAGAATTATTATGGCACCCACGAATGAACAAAAAAAGCGGTTTCGCTCCATTGCACACTCTCTGAAGCCCACTGTGACAATCTCGAGCAATGGCCTCAGTGAATCGGTATTAGCAGAAATCGACAGAGCCCTGAACGATCATGAACTGATTAAAATCAAATTGATGATTGCTGATCGCGAGTCGCGCGAACAACTGACCGCGGATATCTGTCGAATCTCGCAATCAGAGCTTATCCAGGCAGTTGGAAAAATCATCGTTATTTTACGAGAAGCTAAGCGCCCCAAGATCAGACTATCCAACTTACGGCGGTGAGCACCCCCAATCTGCAAATTGCACTATAACTATCGTGATTCCGCTTGCCGCTCTCAAACCGCAACAATCTTATCCATAGGGACATCCCAAGGCTGTACTGGTAGCCGATTAACCTCTTGATGGCGATGGGCAACGCCAATAAGCAAGGGCTTCGCAGCACCCCTTAGGTGGGCAAACGTTCGATCGTAATAACCACCGCCCATACCCAGGCGGTTCCCTGCACGGTCATACCCCACCAGCGGGACCAGAACCAAATCGAGAGATGCTGCCGATAGCTTATGTGCGATGGCGGGTTCAAGGATGCCATAGCGATTTTTTGTCAAAATTCTTCCCGGCAGATGGAGGGCAAAATTCAGATGAGGGCCCAGTTCATTATGAGAAAGGACGGGCAGGTAGCAACGCTTACCCAGAGCCCAACTCAATTTAATTAACTGCCGACAATCCAGCTCGCCGTCATTGGGTAAGTACAGGGCCAGGCGTCGACTATGACGAAACTCATCCATGTGCTGGAAAACTTCCATTAGGCATTTGGAAGCACGGTGTTGACAAGTTAGGCCTGAGTTACGACGACGCTGACGCAATTTTTGCCGCAGTAAAGGAATTGAATCAATCATTTGAACCAAGCGGGGTAAAGCTGTGGTGAAGGACAATGGAATGGTAGCTCAAGTGCGCCAGGAGTAGGTAAGATCCCAAAGCGTCGCTGTCAAAATGACCTTGAACCGTAAAAGTTCAGGGTGGGGGCTCCTGATTCAAATTAGGCTTTCCGTCTAGCGGACTTGCACACCATCGAATACGAGGAACCTCCGAAGGCCATATTATCGGCTCAAGAGTACTATGACTGGCGAACGCTCTAGGAATACTGAGATTATAGCGCAGATAAGAAGAGTCAATAAAGTAATTTAGGATGATTTCTTCAAGGCGGGGACAGACGAGAGTTAGTCACTGCAAAGGTGAAGCCATACGATTAGGCGCTGGGCGTCCCGCTCGTCGGGTCTATCCCAACACGTGATCAAGACGCTTATTCAACGATTCAATCCGTTGTCGATCTTCTTTGCTGGCGCCGCTTCGCAAGACTTCGTTAGCCAAGTTTAGAGCAGCCATAATCGCGATTCGTTCGACTCCGATAACATTGCCAGATTGGCGAATTGCTCGCATCCGCCGATCCAGTTCGGAAGCTGCTTGCAACAAGTCGTTACGCTTATTGGATGGGCAGGCAACCTGGTAATCTTTACCTAGAATATGTACAACCAAAGTTTCCGTAGTCATAGTTTTTACACAACTTGGTCGCCAGCTTTTTGATGAGTCTTGAGATAGGTGATCATGGTTTCCACCCGTGTACGAACCAATTCATTCTTTTCGATCAGACGCACTTTTTCACGTTTCCACTGTTTTTCTCTGTTGAGCAAATTCGTGTTCTCCTGTTGAAGCTGCTCACATCGGTGTATTAGTTTCTCGACCTTCTGACAGAGTTCTTCGATTGATTGAGTATGCATAATCGCTGATAGATGCTATAGAGGATAGGCTTCGAGTAAAGATATTGAGGACTCGAGACAACGGGAAGATCCAATGACACTATTGGCTTAACAACCATTGATAAACTTTGATTATATCGAGTCTTGAACCTTAGAGCTATTTTGTCAGCAATTATCAGTAAGAGAGATAAAAGAAGGTATTTCACTCACGTGGGCCCAGTGCAGCCAAGACTTTATACCGGTAGGAAAGCTTTCCTACCTGATCAGCCGGAAGACGGTTTTACCGCCGAGTCTACCAGAACGCTTGACCAACGCTCGGGGGTATCTCCCATGACAAAAAAATCTGGATTTAACCAGGAAGCTTTCTGGTTGTAACTCAGTGGTTTCAATAAGTTATCTGTCACATGACCACCGGCGGCTTCGACAATCGCTTGGGCCGCGGCAGTATCCCATTCCGACGTTGGACTAAACCGTGGATAAAGGTCAGCTTCGCCAGCCGCCACTTGACATAATTTCAGAGAACTACCGTAAGATTGACAATCTACTGGACCGAGCTGTTGCTGAATACTGCGGCACAGTTGCAAAACTTTTTGAGAGCGAATTTGGCGGCTAGTTACAACGTCAATGGGCAGGCCTTTGGAAATTTGGTGGCTTAATCGACGAACTCTGATCACCTCGGACAAGCCACATTGCCAACGATGAGCGCCTCCACTCACGCTTCCGGTGTAAGTCACACCGGATACCGGCACATGAACGACCCCCAATATCGGACTGCCCTTGTGAATCAACGCCACGTTCACAGTAAACTCGTCATTGCGGTTAATAAATCCCTTGGTGCCATCCAAAGGGTCGATTAGCCAATAGGTTGGCCACCGCTGGCGTTCATTAAAAGCCGGTAAGTCGCCCTCTTCAGAGATAATAGGCAAATCGGGAGTTAGCGCCGCCAAACCTTCCAACAAACATTGGTTTGCCACCAGATCTGCCTGAGTAACAGGCGATTGGTCCCGCTTGTATTCCACCGTAAAACCGCTGTCATTTTTATAAATCTCCAAAATGCGCTGACCGGCTTCGCAAGAGAGATTCTTCAACTCAGCTAGTGTCGAGGCATCGATGCCATCTGGCATTTTCATTGCCCATTCACCCCATGCTTGCTTGTTGTGAGAATCGTCGGATAATAGTATTTTTAAAAATCCGAGCTTGCAAAATGCTTAACTGGGATGAGATTGATACGGTCATGCTAGACATGGATGGGACTCTGTTAGATCTCTATTACGATAATCATTTCTGGATGATACATCTGCCGCAACGATTTGCACAAATCAAAAAGATTGAAAGGAAAATTGCCCAGCAGCAAGTTCTCGAACATATTCGAGCGGTTGAAGGCACACTGCAGTGGTATTGCCTGGATTATTGGTCTGATCGCCTCGGCGTAGATGTTGTGAAGCTCAAAAAGGAAATAAGATGCAAAATCAAGGAGCGACCTCACGCCAGGGAGTTATTAAATCGACTGGGCCAAAGTAAAAAAACTATCTACCTGGTTACCAACTCGCATCCGGCGGGGGTCGCCATAAAAATGGATGAAATTCAAATCGAAGCGCACTTCAAGGAAATCATTTCCTCTCACCAATTTGGCTATCCCAAAGAACAATTGGCGTTCTGGCAAAGCTTGGATCAACACTTGAGCTTTGATCGCAAACGCACTCTATTCATCGACGACAACTTGACCGTACTGAACACAGCGATTGCATTTGGCATCAAACATATATTGGGCATTCATCAACCAGACAGTACTGTTCATCGAACCGTCGACCAGGTACCCGCTATTCACCACTTTGATGAAATTCTCGATGGGCTGAGTCATGGATAAGCTGCGCATAGATAAGTGGCTATGGGCCGCACGGTTTTTCAAAACCCGCAGCCTCGCCAAACAAGCCATTGAAAACGGCCGGGTTTATTGCGACGGCCAGCGCGTCAAGGCCAGCAGAGAAATCGCTGCAAACACCTTGGTCAAGCTACGCCGGGGCTGGGAAGAGCTGGAAATAAAGGTTATTGCGCTATCGAACCAGCGCCGCGGGGCTAGCGAAGCAGCTCTGCTTTATCGAGAAACCAACGCGAGTTTGGAAAATCGCGAAAAACTGGCGATACAGCGGAAGGCGTTAAAATCTTCGGTAATCACCGAGGGAAGACCCACCAAAAAACAACGGCGTCAGATTCATCGGTTCAGAGAAACCATCGATAAAAATGAATGACAGCCATCGTGGCTTTAGGAATTTTCTAAAAATAATTCACCGAAAATCATCAGATTTGATCCGGCAATGAAACAGCTGGGGAAACCATTTCTTTACCGAATTAATAAATAATTTTCGGGTTAAATAAAGTGGTTTTTTTTATTCTGTTTATGGTCCCGCTGCTGAATTAGTCTGCGGGCTGTTTAATCACACGCAGATAGGGCTTTAGCTCCTTCCAGCCGTCCGGGTATTTCTGTTTGGCTTCATCGTTAGATACTGCCGGCACGATGATCACATCATCGCCATCTTCCCAGTTCGCTGGTGTAGCGACTTTATGCTTTGCCGTCAATTGCATTGAATCCAGAACACGCAAAATTTCATTGAAATTGCGACCGGTGGTCATCGGGTAGGTCATCATCAGCTTGATATTTTTATCCGGGCCGATGATAAAGACCGAACGCACTGTCGCGTTGGTGAGTGCTGTACGCCCTTCGGCACTGCCGGTCTCATCGGCTGGAAACATATTGTAAAGTTTGGAAACATTGAGATCGACATCGGCAATCATGGGGAAATTTACTTTGTATCCCTGAGTTTCCTCGATATCTTTAGACCAGCCTGAATGATCCGCAACAGGATCGATGCTAAGCCCTATTAGCTTGCAGTGGCGCTTGGCAAATTCTGCTTCCAGCGAAGCGGCTCGGCCCAGTTCAGTAGTACATACAGGTGTGTAATCTTTCGGGTGAGAAAACAAAATAGCCCAGCTACCGCCGATCCACTCGTGAAAATTAATTTCACCATGAGTGGTTTGCGCAACAAAATTCGGTGCCTGATCGTTAATACGTAGTGACATTAATTTTTCTCCTGAAAAATGGGATAGTTAACAGTTATCTGGTTGATAACGGTAGTAAGCGCTCGCAAATTTTGTCGGCGAAGATGATTTTCGCCACTCAGTGAGTCTTAGTGTACTTTATTGGGGAGAGCCTTGAACAGGACACCCTTTCAAAAGAACCACATTCTTAGCATTTTTGTGTATCCTAGGATAACATTTGAATGTTCTGCTGACTCGAGCGAAGCCTTGGACTCACCATCGAGGACATCGGTCTTCCGCTTCAGCACCTACACGAACAAACTTTAGAAATTATTTCGTGGTGAAGCCCGACCTAAATCATTGATGACCGGAAATTTCTAACACTTCATTGGGTAAATATTTCAACAATATAATAATTCACCTTATCTTTTAGCCTTATAAAAAGCAGCGCTAAGAAGCAATAAACAGGATTTTAATATGATACAAGTTGCCGAAGATACTTCTGTAACAATATTCAAAGATCTCAGTGCACAAGAGCTAATAGATCAAGCCCTCGAACGTGGCGAAGGCAGGCTTTCTCATACTGGGGCATTAGTGACTGAAACCGGCGCGCGCACCGGCCGTTCGCCCGCTGACCGTTTCATTGTTGAAGAACCCTCCACCGCCGATACCATTGACTGGGGGGCTGTCAACCGCCCTTTCCCAGCAGAGAAATTTGACGAACTCTGGGATCGTGTCGATGAGCATCTCTCGGAGGTGGATAATTTTATTGGTCACTACCATGCCGGCGAAGACGAAGATCACTATTTACCCCTGATTGTGCGTAGCGAAACAGCCTGGCACGCGCTGTTCGCTCACAACATGTTCATTCGTGTCGCTGGCGACGACTACAACCCAAAGGGCAAAGAAGTGTGGAAGATTTTTCACGCTGCCAATTTTGTCTGTGATCCCGCTCGCGACGGCTGTCAATCAAAGGGTATTGTCTGCATTCATTTTGGCCAGCGTAAAATTCTTATAGCTGGGATGAAATACGCCGGAGAAATGAAAAAATCCATGTTTTCGGTACAGAACTTTCTACTGCCAGAAAAAGATGTACTGCCCATGCACTGCTCGGCAAATGTCGGAAAAAACAACGATACCTGCCTATTTTTCGGGCTCTCTGGGACCGGGAAAACCACTCTGTCAGCAGATCCAGAACGCTACCTGATCGGCGACGATGAACACGGTTGGACCAAGGGTTCTATCTTCAATATCGAGGGCGGTTGCTATGCCAAAACCATCAATCTCAGCCAGAAAGACGAGCCAGTCATCTGGGATGCTATTCGCGATGGTGCGATTGTCGAAAATGTTCTGCACGATGAAGATGGCGTCCCCGATTATCACGATACCAGCCTGACGGAAAACGGCCGCTGCTCTTATCCGCTTGAACACGTGAAAATGCGCCTGCCCGAAAACCGGGCGAGCGAGCCCGTTAATGTCATCTTCCTCACCTGTGACGTCTTTGGCGTTCTGCCCCCGGTTGCGATACTCAGCAAGGAAGCCGCGGCATACCACTTTCTCTCTGGATATACTGCCAAAGTAGGTTCTACGGAACTGGGCGCCGAGGCCGGCATCCACCCTGTTTTCTCCACCTGTTTTGGCGCGCCCTTTATGCCTCGCCCCGCGAGGGAATACGGCGACCTACTGATGAGGCGTATCGAAGATTTCGGTTCTCGGGTTTATCTAGTGAATACCGGCTGGACCGGCGGTTATGGTGGAGTTGGTGGCAAAGGCTCGCGCTTTCCTATTCCAGTCACCCGCGCAGTAGTCGCAGCGATTCAAAATGGCGCCCTGGAAGGAATCGGAACTCAACGCTTGGACATTCTCAATCTAGAGGTTCCCCTGGAGGTTCCCGGTGTCGACAAGCACCTTGTAAATTCTCGTGACGCTTGGGAGAAAAAAGCAGAGTACGACACCCAAGCGAGAAAATTAGCGAGCTTATTCGCCGAAAACATCAAAAAATTTGGAGCGAACGAAGCTATCGTCAATGCTGGCCCCCAAGTGAAATAATTCCTCAATCCAGTCCAGTCAGCACTCACCTATGCCGACACCAACCGAGCACTAGTTCGTCAATTCGTTGGTCATTATCGACGACTAAGTGCTCTGAACTGTAATTCCTATGCAGAGCCTCGATCAATATACGATTGGGGTTCACTGCTCTAAAAAAATCTTTGTAGTGGTCATTAATAAAGCTGATTTGAAAGTGGTTCGATATAGATTCGAATGCTGGAATAAATCAAAATCAGCCAGAGCCATGGTATCTACTTGCGGATCTGACTTACCGATAAAGCCACTATTCAACTTGTGAGAATGTTATCGGTATCCACAAAGCAATAATCTATGAATTGATAAACAAAATTTTATTTTTTACAGAAAAAATTTCAGAATATCTGGTGAGCTAGAAAGCGAGTTCGCTGGAGCTACACAATAACAACGGAGTTAATTTATGGCCTTCATAAATGGTCTCACCATCTTACTGGTTTACCAACTTATCGGTGAATTGTGTGTAAAAATTTTACAACTGCCCATCCCTGGCCCCGTGATGGGAATGGCCTTGCTGTTTCTAACTCTAGTATTAAAAAAATCACTATTGCCCGTTTTGGAAAAACCAGCGACACAATTACTCAGTCATTTATCGCTACTGTTCGTACCCGCTGGCGTCGGTGTTATGGTCTATGCACACCAGCTGGCGAATCAGTGGTTTCCGATTGTCATGACGCTGGTGTTCGGAATGTGGATAACTATGGCAAGTGTGGCCTTGTCCATGCAGTTTTGTCTTAAGTTTTTATCCAGGAGGAACTAAAGGTGCTGATTGAGGATTTAAATGAAATCTGGATCTATCTGGCGGCATCTCCGCTTTTTGGTCTGACAGTAACTTTGGTTATTTATCATCTGGCCCACCGTTTTTATCTAGCGGTAAATTCGGCTGCCATCGCCAATCCGGTAGCAATCGCCGTCGCGCTGCTCATAGGTCTGTTACTGTTGATCGACATGCCCTATCAGGACTATTTTTTTGGTGCTCAATTTATACACTTTTTACTGGGGCCGGCGACGGTTGCCCTAGCCATTCCGCTTTATTTACAACTGGATCGGATTAAGTCGCTGTTCGTTCCGCTAATGGTCGGTATATTAGTCGGCGTTATTGTTGGCACGGGCAGCTCCATAGGCATCGCGAAGCTTACCGGCGCGGATACCGCTATTTGGCTATCGCTGGCACCAAAATCAGTGACCGCGCCCGTGGCAATGAGTATTTCCGAAGCCATTGGAGGCATCTCAACTCTCACCGCGGTTTTGGTGGTGACCACGGGTATCATTGGCGCCGTTACCGGCAACACCCTACTTAAGTATCTGCGTATTGAAGACAATGCCGTAAAAGGTGTCGCCATGGGCGCCAGCGCCCATGGTATTGGAACTGCTAGAGCTCTTCAGAGCAACTTAACCATGGGAGCCTTCTCCGGGCTGTCCATGGCACTCTCTGCTCTGGTTTCATCTTTGCTGATACCCGTAATGATTGGCTTATTTAAAGGCTAATGGAAAAGCTTAACAACCAACTTATAGCCAGTAGCGCCCATGATCGATGCCAGCCTAATCCATGTCTGCAGGATTCCAAAGTTACAACTTGGCAATTATTACAATGACGCCGCAATATATCGATTGGAGCGATTAAAGATCGCCTCTCGAATGATTGTCACTCCAATGGCCATAGATTGACTTTACCCGGTATAACTCGATAGGACTTTTGATATGGCAGCTCCAACAACACGTCGCCAATGTGTTCGGTGCGGATGGTAGATTTTATTTGTAATTTTCTGACTCAGATTTATTGTTTTTTTATAGATACTCTTTCTTGCTTATCGTTCTACTAAAATCTTTATTATTCGAAAGCTTATTTCTAATTTTTTCTCAATGGATTTTTTATTAGAAATTTTTAATACAAGCCATTATTGTTTTATTTTATGGAGTTATATCTCTTAAATCTTTAGGGAAGTTTTACTATTTTTAATTACGTTAAGCAACGTGGTCGCCCGTTAAAAATTTAGTTTAGGCTGTAAACTTCCATTATAAAAATGCAACCTAACATGCTGAGCCAATTTTTCGATAAATGTGCGCTTTAAAAAGCAGTGCCAAAAAAGCCTCCGCGTTTAATTTCGACGTTTTGAGATTTCAGAGTGTTCTTCGCAAAGACCCCTTTAGTAAGTACTTTTTCCCGCGTATTCCGGCAGGATATTCAGTAGTAATCTACCGTAGCGCTTGGTTAATAGACGCTTATCCAAAATGGTAATCACGCCGCTATCATTTTCAGTCCTAAGTAAACGGCCGCAAGCCTGAATCATGCGCATAGAGGCATCGGCCACGGAGATATCCATGAAGGCATTTCCTCCTTTGGCATCAATCCACTCAGCCTGAGTCGCTTCTACTGGATCGTCGGGCACCGAAAAAGGTAATTTTGCCAAAATAAGGTGGCGACAGTAGTCCCCGGGTAAATCGACGCCTTCCGCAAAACTGGCTAGGCCAAATAATACGCTACTCGCGCCATCATCAATTTGTTGCTTGTGTAGTGCAATCATACGTTGCTTACTAACGTCGCCCTGCATCAGTATAGTTTTTCGCAGCTCATGGGGAAGTTGATGATAAACATCCTCCATCTGCTTCCTGGAAGCAAACAGCACCAGACTGCCTTTTTCTTTTGTCAGTAGTTCAGGTAAATCGCTAACCAGATAGTCGGTGTGTTTTTGCACACTATTGGCTTCAACCGCGTTATCCGGAATAACAAGTTGTGCCCTCTGAGCCTCGAATGCCGAGGGCATTACATCGAATAACTGTTTATCGTCGATACCGGAGCACATTTTAAAACGCTCAAAAGTCCCCAGCGCACGCAAGGTCGCCGAAGTAATCACAGCGCCGTAGCATCTCTTCCATAGACTTTTGTTAAGCATATCGGCAGCCAGGATCGGACTCGAACAGACTTCGAAATCAGTGGAACCTGCGGACTCGACCAGAGTCAACCATCGCGCGGTTGGCAGCGCCGCAGAAATATCCGCACGGGCATAGCTACTCCACAGAGAGTGATTGGCCTCAGTCCGAGCGATCCAGCTCCCGACCGTGGCAGACCAGTTCTCTAGATCAACTCTCGGCACCGGACAAGAGCTAGCGTCCATGAACGATTGGAATTCTTCGTTGATTAGCCATAATTTTTTTTGCAATTGTTCAAACAGACGCTCGAGATCGCTCGCCAACTCAATGAAAGATTGCGGAGGTGTACCCTGGACAAAGCGGTGACGTTTGGGGGAATTCGATGAAGACCGGGCCGGAACGGCCATATTAGCTTCGTCGAATAGTGGCTGGCAGAGGGTATAGGCCGTTTCGAATAATTGTCTAATCTCTAAAAAAACAGACGGTAATGCATTGGCGTATTGTTCGACCTGACCCGCGTCGGCGACATCACCAATCATCGCAGGCACGCTATTTTGGCACTGCTCTAACCATTTGCCAGTAGCGGTAATTCGGGTGTGGTATGCAAAGTGCTTCAAGGCTTTTTCCGGTAAGTGATGGCCCTCATCAAAGATGTAAATAGCCTCTTCCGGTGGCGGTAGAATCATACCCCCGCCCAAAGCCAAATCCGCCAGCACCAGATCGTGATTGACGACAATACAGTCGGTGCGATCAATCGCCTCCCGGGCTTTAAAAAAACTGCAGTTTGCGACATTCGAGCAACGGCGGCCCGTGCACTCATAGTGTGTTGCCGTTATCGGTAACCAAACCGCTGGCAAAACCTCATCCGACCAGCTATCCCGATCGCCATTCCATTTTTTTGTATTGAGGGAATCGGTCATGTCCTGGTACACGGATAACGACTGCTGGGCATCGCGGGAGTTATTGGCAAAAGTCGAAGCAGATTTTGAAACATCTGAATCTCTTCCAAACAAAGAATGGTCGTTTTCGCCAAGGACGTCGCCATCCACGAGAATTTTTTCCAGTTTACTGAGACAGAGATAACGCCCGCGGCCCTTGGCAAGGGAAAAATCAAACTGCAGATCGGTGTGCTTTTGAATTTCAGGTAAATCTTTGTGAACAATCTGCTCTTGCAGGGCGATGGTAGCTGTAGAAATAACTAATTTCTTCTTTGCCTTTTGCGCAACGGGAATCGCCGCTAGCAAGTAAGCCAGGGTTTTTCCTGTACCGGTGCCAGCTTCGATAACACAGGCGTAAGGATTTCCATCGCTCGTTCGCACCCCCGATGAATCGCGGTTTATACCGGTCAGGATATTCGCGATCCGCGCTATCATCAGCTTTTGTCCGTAGCGCGCGCGCAGACCTCGACTCTGCAAAAACTGGCGATAGGCCGCTTGAATACTTTGCTTTACTTCATTGGAAGTCATTTAGGAGCCTATTCGTTAACCCTGAAAGAAACCATTTTGGATTTGCTAAAGGGATTCTTATAAAAAGAGTGGCCTAAGATTTCAGGTTTTCGAAGGCAGCTACTGTAGCGTAAGCATCCCACTCTCACTCCTTACTTGTATCACTGCGGGCAACACAGTGCCTAGGGAATGTATTTACAGCGTATTTGAGATCTCAGGATATTCTTTGTTTCCGACTCAGTAGTATTTTCGAGGTCCAGCAAAAACATTCTTAATTAATGTTTGCTAGCGGAAAGCTTTGCTTGATTTTTTATACTTCTATCAAAAATAATTTACTGGAAGTATTTCAGACATATGACTGGCTAAAGCCTTCAAGAAATAGAAAAATTCGGAGCAGACACACAGTATAAAAATTAACTCAGCAGGCCTTTGAGTAAATTAATTGCACGGCAAAAGATACCATATCGACGGCTATTTTTAAGAATACTGACTGACTATCGGATTCGCGTACATGCTCAGTAGGATATTTCGATAAGCTTCGTCGCATTGGCAAACATGATCATTGAATTGTTGGCACTCCATGGCAAAGTCAGCCTCCAGAAAGGGGACTTGATCTGCGGTTACCACAACACCCTCCGGCAGCTCGCCGTGGAGTTTTTCGTATGCCACACAATTACTGGGCTGCAGAACATAGTTGTGAATAATTTTTTGGTCCAGTTCCGCCACAACACCTCCCACGGTCTGATATTCGCCATCGAGCGGTGCGCCAAAAGCGACGTGAACCCGCCCCTTAAAGCCTGTGATCCCCTGAGCAATACTGGCCACGTCTTCATACTCGGCTTTCTGGTAACGACCCTCGCTACCCTGAATGTAAAGCTCTTTAGCTTTTAGAATATCGCAGGGGTCGCGTTCGTAGGAGATGGATACAGGGACAATATTGAGTTCGTGGATGCAGTCTGTCAAAGGCAAACTTTTCGGTTTGTGCAGCGCTAGCATACTGATGACTGCACTATTGGTTCGATCAATACCATCTTTTGCCCGCCCTTCTCGCTGCGCGATCCAAATATTGGATTGTTCCTTTGTAATGGCGTGGTGAACGTAAGATGACAGATGCTTAGCGGCCTTGAATTTTTCCCGCGATCCTTTGGCAGAGCGGTTGACAATAAAGCTTTTGTTTAAGCGCATCAGGTCGGACACGCAGGGTTTGGTCAGTAGATTATCGCCGACGGCGACATGTAAAGTTTTATGGCCACGCTGGAGCAAGGTCCAGTTAACAACGGCTGGATCAGCAACGATATCTCGATGGTTGCTGATAAACAAATGGGCGCGTTCTCTAGTGAGGTTTTCTTCTCCTGAAATTGTTAGACCTAAAGTGGTTTCGTTGAGCATTCGTCGAATATAGCTTTCGATATAGCGTTGCAAATCGTTTACGGTTTGGACATTTCGCAGTTTTCTATCCAGAAAATAGCGAATGATTGGGCGGCAAAAGCCGCTCAGATAGCGAGGCAGCTTTGGACAAAGGAAGCGGATAATAATATCGATGAACTCATCGTCGCCGAGCAGTCGTTCAACCGTTGGTCGAACTTCATCGTCGCAATAAGGGCGAATATCATCAAATTGAGTCATGACGAAGTGGCAACTGAATAATAGTAATGGGTAAGAGAACGAATAAACGGTGAAAGCGATTAACGCTTACCTGGGAACCAACGCACCTCAGAGGCATGATGTTCCACCTGTTCTGCCACACTTAACACCAAGGCAAATAAAGCCATGCGGACAACGACACCGTTATCGGCTTGGCGGAAGATGGCCAAATTGGGATTTTTATCCAAATCACTATCCAACTCATTGGCCTCGGCTCGCGAATCGCGTGGCAAGGGGTGCATGATAACGGTGTTTGGCTCACAAAATTGGGTATAAATACGCTGATTCAATCGAAAGCGACCTCGATAGAGGTCGGCCTCTTCTCTCGATTGAAAGCGCTCTTCCTGAATGCGCGTAGAGTAGGCAATGTCCACATGAGAAATACTGGAGCTAAGCTCTTCGGAAATCGCGACCTGGTGACCTGCTAATCTCAGCGCTTCCACTAATTCGGCCGGCATCGCCAACTCTTTTGGTGAAACTAGAATGACCTGAATATTTTTATAAAGGCACAGTAACTGAGACAGGGAGTGAACCGTGCGACCGTATTTGAGATCGCCGATCATGGCAATGCGCAGACCATCTATGCCTCGACCCTTGGACGCCAGCTCTTTGCGGATGGTATAGAGGTCCAGCAGAGCCTGGGTGGGATGCTCGTTATGGCCATCGCCTCCATTGATCACCGGAACCCGACTGGCCTTAGCAAATTCGCTGACGGAATGCGCCTGGGGGTGTCGCATACAAATCACATCGCTGTAACCAGACAATACCCGGGCCGTATCATACAAGGATTCACCTTTAGATAAGGCTGAACTCTCAAACCCCGTGGTCTCTCGCACATTACCCCCAAGCAGGTTAAAGGCACTGCCAAAGCTAACGCGGGTGCGGGTGCTGGCCTCGAAAAACATATTGCCCAAAATTGCCCCTTCCAATACCCGTGTCATTTTTTGTCGACGGGCATAGGGCAACATGGCGTCGGCGACGCGGAAGATCGCGTCGATGTCTTGCTGCTCAAATTGTTGAATGGAAAGTATATGGGCGCCGGTAAATTTCACAGTGATGGTCTATGGGTTCTACATTGGGTGGAGTGGAGTGAAGTTGACGAGGTAGCTTATTACAACCCGTTATGCATTTTAAACAGCTTTGGGGGTTTCAGCTACGAAGAATTAAGCGTCGGCCAGCAGGCTATCGCCGTAGTCTACCAGCTGCTGAATAATCGCCTGATTACATTCGGGATTCTGCTTCAACTCGTCCAGTCGCTGAAAATAGGTATCGAGCACCAAACTGGCCCCTGCCTGGGGATCCGTGAGACGCCAGTAACACCATTGTTTCCAACGAACGCTTTCTTCATCGTCCAGGGTCTCGGGATAATGTCGAGAGCGGTAGCGAAATAGCAGTACGCGCAGGCGTTCATCCGCCAACTGCTCGGAGAATTGCCGTAAATTCTCCGGCGCGGCCTCGCGGATTTTTTCGAGTAAATATTTATCGCCATCGCCGATAAAGCCATCGTAGAGTTGCCGTTCCGCATCCAGCGACGCCGGGCGATCGACTTCGCCATAAATGGCTGTTAATTTTTCCGTAAGATCGACAGCGAGCAGCTGTTGCCAGTGCCGCTCACAGGAAGATTTATCAATACCCAGGCGTTTGGCGGCAGCTTCATCCAATAATTTTGTGGTGGCCAGTATAGGTGACTTGTTTAGATGCACTTCCTTCAACGGAATGCGCTCCGCGGAATCGGGTAAGGCTTCCTGTTTCGCAAAGACGCGCTCCGCAACTGCCTCCGGAGACAGTTCAATCAAAGGGGCCGGATCGACTGACAAGTCGTAGCAAATAACTCGGTTTTTATTGGTGGGGTGACACATCAACGGAATCACCAGTGCCGCGCAACCTCTGGCGGCGGCAAAGCGCGACGAAATGTGCAGTAGCGGTTTGTGTGTGTTCAGATCGATAAGTTGCGCGACCCGTTTTTTGTCTCGGAGACTATAGGCATACTCATACAACTTAGCCTGACGAGTCTTGATCAGCTTTGCCAAACCGATGGTTGCATAGACGTCTGATAAAGCATCGTGGGCCGCTTGGTGATCGATGCCGTTAGCACGGCTCAATGCCTCTAATTTAAAGCTGGGAACCTTGTCGTCATTCAATGGCCAGTTGAGGGTTTCCGGCCTGAGAGCGTAAACCATCCTGACCATATCGATAATGTCCCAGCGACTATTTCCCTGCTTCCACTCGCGCTCATAAGGATCGTAAAAGTTGCGGTAGAACCCATAGCGAGTCACTTCGTCATCGAAACGTATGCTGTTATAGCCCACGGCACAGGTGCCGGGTTGTGAGAGCTGCCGATGGATCAAACGAAAGAAATCCGGCTCCGGGACTCCGTTTTCCATCGCTATCTGCGGAGTCATTCCCGTGACCAAGCAAGCCTCTGGCTGCGGCAAACAATCGGCGCTGGGCCGACAGTGGAAAACCAGTGGTTCTCCCAGCGGGTTCAGTTCGAGATCCGTGCGTACGCCCGCAAACTGTACCGGCTTGTCCACACTGGGTTGCGTTCCCCAGGTCTCGTAATCGTGCCAGTAATAAGTATTCATTGGCACCTTCCCAAAGCGGTCAAATTTGCAGCGGATAATGTCACACCATCTTAGTTGGTACTAGGGCTAAACTCGGAGAGATGGTACTAAATCCGAGTTATCGAATAAAAAGTTTACGCTAACTCAATAGTCAGCCGTGAAAAGACTGTGTTGAAGAAAAGCCTATTTTTACCGACCGCCTTAACTCGCCGCGACAATGCCGGTAACTTGGCAAAAGTTGCCTAGCTTTTTTTAGCTATCGATCCAGCAATGATAAAATATTAGCTCTATGTGGAACGAACAGCGCATTCGCCATCTCGAGACATTCTCGAATGCACAATAAGTAAGCGCATAACAGGCTGGCCAGCGCCCGGGCTTGTTGTGTAACTACAATAACCACCGGGAACGCCAAATTGATACTATCGATTGATGGCGCAATTATCGGCATTGGAGACCATATTGATTCGCAACATTGCGGCGAAGCCGATGACATTTTTGTGCAGATAACTGAAAGTCGGCAACCTTCTTGTCTTCCGGAGCTGCGGTGGCATTCAGAGGACTTGCCTTATCACCAGCGTCAGCTTCGCTTATTCTGCTGGGTTGTGAAAACTGTGCGCGCGCACTTCCGAAAACCAAAGCTTGCTCATCCTCTGGAAAAGATTCAATGATCAGTTACACCTTGCTGTTTGCCAGTGCTTTTCTCGCTGCCACGCTGCTGCCATTTTATTCCGAAATTACCCTGGTAGCGTTACTGGCTCAAGAGAAATCTACCCTGCTGCTGTGGCTAGTGGCAACGGCAGGCAATACCTTGGGCGCGGTGATCAATTGGTTAATAGGCATTTATTTAACGCACTTTGAAAACCGCAAGTGGTTTCCTTTCAAGGGCCGATCTTTACATCGAGCGCAGGCCTGGTTTCAGCGCTACGGGGTCTGGAGTCTACTACTGGCCTGGTTACCAATAGGTGGTGATGCCTTGACGTTCATTGCAGGGGTTATGCGAGTGTCGTTTCTGCCGTTTGTTTTGCTCACTGCCATTGGCAAAGGCGTGCGTTACTGGCTAGTCATTGCCTTAGCCCAGGAGATCATTGCGTGGTAGCTAATCAAAAAAACAGCGATCTATCAGCGGATCAGCATGTTCCGCGTAATTTTCTATTGCAACTTTTGGCACAAGGGCTGACGAAACTGGGGGATGCTCTGGTGGATGTCAAAACAATACTGCCTTGGGTAATGCAAAGCTTGGAGGTACCGATATTGTTAATCAGCGCCTTGATACCACTACGAGAATCCGGATCGCTATTGCCACAATTGTGGTGGACAGCCTTTGTCAAACGTCAGCGGCAACGCAAGCGAGTGTGGATTTATGGCTGTATTGGACAGGCACTGGCCATATTTTCCATGTCTGTGATTGTCGCCTTTCTGAACGGTCTCCTGGCGGGAACTTTATTGCTCTTAGTCCTGTCGGGTTTCAGCCTCGCTCGCAGCTTGTGCTCCATAGCCTCCAAGGATGTGATAGGGCGCACCATCCCCAAAACCCGGCGCGGCAAACTCTCTGGTTGGAGCGCCAGTGTCGCTGGCCTATTGACGTTGTTAGTAGGTTTGCTGTTATGGAGAAACAACGAGAATGGTCGGGACGTACACGTGCTTATCTTGCTAGTAGCAAGCTTTCTATGGATAGTAGCAGCGGCTGTTTACCAATTAATTTTTGAGCCCGCCGAAGAAAGCAGCGATGATAGCGCTAATACCACATCGACGGCGCTGCTATGGAGAGACCGCAACTTTAGGAATTTTATACTGGTGCGGACGCTATTATTGTCCTCAGCATTGATCACTCCGTTCTACACCATACTTATCCAAGAATCTTCTTCTCAACGGTCTCAATTGGGACTGTTAGTAATGGCCAGCAGTTTGGCTGCTATAGCGTCAGGGCCTATCTGGGGAAAGCTGGCGGACTGGTCCAGCCGCTGGGTATTAATCATAGCGGGAATAATTGTGGCAATAAACGGCCTGTTATCCGTGACTATTAATCATAATCTTGAAACTTCGTTTAACTTGTGGCTGACCCTGGCCTTTTTTTTCCAGATTTTTGCCTACCAAGGCGTGCGCCTGGGACGCAAAATCTATCTGGTAGATATGGCAGAGGGCGACCAGCGTACCGATTACGTCGCACTGGGAAATAGCCTTATCGGCGTCATGCTACTCGTTTGCTCGCTTTTTGGCGTGGTGGCACAATTTTTCAGTGTTGCCGCAGTAATTACCCTGCTATCGATGATGAGTTTAGTGGCAGCATTACTGGCCTTACGCTTACCCGAAGTCGAAGTTTTGACAGATGAATAAGCCATGGCCCATTCGTCGGTATTAATCGGGTAAAACTATTGAAAAAAAAGCGGATATTTCCGCGCATTTTGCTGGCTCGTGCTTACCTTGGCAGCAAAAGACAAACGAAAAATAGCTACAGATTGAAAGCCGATGCGCGCAGTAAAAACACCAAAAAATCGAAGTACTTTAGCTGCTAATGTTGAAAAAAGCCATGGAAGTCTTTTTTTAGAAACAACTGCTTAGTAGGCGAGAATTTATAAGTTTATTTTAATAAGAATTAAATACCTGATTTACAAAAGTGCTTATTCATTGAATTCGAATTCAAAAATTTAATATTTTTAAAGAAAAATAGCGAATAAAATAATTTTAATAGACCGGTAACCTCAACTTTTGACACACCATTTTTTCAAAAAATTATCCGCTGTAGATATAAGAAAATAAGCAAACACGCCACCCGTGACATTGCTTAGTATATCACCCATAGAAAAGATCCGCTGTGAGACTAACGGCTGCAGCATCTCTAATATTAATGAGTAAATTAAGATCGCTAGCGAAAGCAACATAAATGATCGGCGACTTTGACTGGCACCATAAGCTAGAAAAAAAATCAGGCCCCAGGCGAAAAAATGTAATAACTTATCCCATATTGAAGCAAATATTGATGCCGGTGTGTTGGTTAACATTTGCTGGGTAACGAGCACCAATGCCAAAAAAAGTAAGAGCCGAAAGGGTCCGAGACTCCAGTTGGGGAGCATTTTTTGTCGATGTTTCATTGGCGGCCTCGCTGGTTACAAATTTTGGTATTTAATAAAAAACTCTGTAGCAAGTTGCGACTATGCGCCTCAACTGCATCAGGGAATACCTAGTCAATTCAGAGAATTCTACAGCACAGGGAAGCTCTGTCATTTTTAATCGCTTAAATAATTGAAAATTCGAGGCGTTAGCTATATAGATGCAAAGACTGGCAAGCACTATGTGTTTCTAAGCAATAATTTTAACTTATCCGCCAAGACTATAGCGGACGTTTATAAAGCCAGATGGAAAGTATAATTATTTTTCGAATAGATAAAGTGGAATTTAAAAATAAAATACTGGCATAAATATGGATTTTGATGTGTATTTATTTGATGCTTGTTTTCTTAAAGTTTTAGTCAGATTTGACTAAAAGCATACAGCAAACTCTACAAGCACTAACGCTAAATCTATTTGAGAAATGAAAACTTATAGTATTGCTCAAAGGCGAGCCAATAGACTCAGAGCCACCTGATTAATACCAAGCTGGTTTTTAAAAATTAACGGAACAGCAATAAAAAATAATATAAAAAATTCTTTGGTCACGCTAAAAATTTAAATAGTCATTAGCAAATGATAATCTTTTACTTTAGGGTATTTAATAAGCTCTTCGCAATATACAAATTTTTTATTATTAATAATTTAAGGGCTGCTAAATATAATTAAATACTAGCATTACCATCATGGTTACTAATAGCGCCATCAACATCGAATAAATTGTCCATCCGCGGGATAATACGGCGTTGGGTTGAGCATGGGCAGTAATCCAGCGAAACAATAGCGACAGCACTTTGAGCGATACCGCTGACAGCGAGCGATAACATATCGCCACCGCACTTTCGATTTTTTTCCAGCGTTGAAGGCCGAGGCGACGGTAAATCCAGTCCGTATCGATATTGATGGACTTTAACTCCGGTGGATATAGGCCTTTCAAATTAAGCCAGACAAAAGCCAGTGCGGAGAAAAATAGCAATTGTAGCTGGGTCAGGATATGAGTGGTATCGTAAGGCGTGTAATTCATTTCATAGGGAAGCAAGGAATAAAGGAATTGAGGATAGCTGCCGATAAAAATACACAGTGCCGCCGCGATGCTCATGGCAATCAACATATTCGCTGGCGCTTCTTTTGGTCGCAATCCGGAATCGTGGGCAAAAAAGGCAAAGAAGGGGATTTTAATTCCCGCATGGTGGAACACGCCCGCCGCCGCGAATAACAACAACAGCCAGCCCACTATATGTCCGGCTTTGATCATTTCTGCAAGGATAATCGATTTGCTGACGAAACCGCTGAAAAGCGGAAAAGCGGAAATCGATGCGGCACCGACAATGCAGAGAATGGTTGTCTTTGGCATGGTTTTATACAGACCGCCCAAGTGAGAACCATTGACGTGGCCTACCCGATACAAAACTGCTCCCATTGACATCATCAACAAGCCTTTAAAAATAACGTCGTTAAAGGCGTGCGCCACCGCGCCGTTAATGGCCATTTCGGTACCGAGACCAATTCCACACACCATAAAACCAATTTGGTTAATCATACTGTAGGCCAGCACCCGGCGTAGGTCATTCTCAATAACGGCATAAAAAATTGGAAAACAAGCCATTACCAAACCAATCGTAATCAAAATATCGTTGCCGGCGAAACTTCTGGCTAGCGCGTAAACCGCCACCTTAGTGGTCAGCGCACAAAGAAAAATAGTTCCTGTTGGCGTTGCCTCTGGGTAAGCATCGACAATCCAGTTGTGCAAAAAGGGAAAACCGCACTTGATGCCATAGGCTAGAAAAATTAGCCATATGGCCACACTTTCAGGTGAAGAGAAAACGTTGTCCAAAGTCAGCGGAACAATTGCCGTATTTCCGCTGATCTTGATAAGCAGCAGCGCGCCGGTTAGGAGTAAAATACCCGAGAGGATTTGGATCACTAAATAACGCATCGCGCTTCGCAAGCTAGACTCAGAGCGACGGGCCAAAATCAAAAAAACTGAAGTTAGGGCCAACAACTCCCAAAAAACAAATAAGGTGATCCAGTCGCCGGCAAAAACTGCACCGATGGCACTGCCTGTATATGCCAGTGCCGCCACCTGCTGAACACGATCTTTAACATGAAGAGCGAAAATACCGGCAAAAAATGCGGCGATATGGAAGAGGTAGGCAAAAAGTAAACTTAAACGATCAACCTTGATCAGGGTTAGTTCCAGATCCAGCAAAATATAGTGACCATAACTACCTTCCTGCCACTGAAAAAGCAAAATAGCACTCAGCACAGGGGTCGCAACAGTAATTACCGCAGCCATTAAATGACCCAGCTTACCGCGCAATAAGACTAAAAATAGTGCGCTCAAGAAAAATAAAGCGAAAGGCGGTAGTGACATCACATTAAACGACATGATTTAACGCCGCTGCCGAACTTGTTTACTGGGTGTCTGTTGAGAATTCAGATAGTAATTTTCCTTTCGCATTACAAGCTTGCGCATTTGCGTTGCCAGCAACACCAATAAAACACAGGCCGTAAAACCATAAAATGCGTAGAAACCTGGTAATTTTTCAATAGCCACCTCTGTATGACGGTGTACGACAAAATCCAACAAAACTAGAATCATACAGATTCCATAAAGCGCATAAAGTATTGCGCGGATATTTTTGGGCTTTTCAAAAATTGTTAGTTCTTTGTCCGAAGATTTTTGATGGCTATCCATCGCAACTACCTGGTAAAAAATAAATTTAAAAATTAAAACACAATGGCGATTGACAGGCTTTTACCAATCAATTTTATTAACTAAGTCGATAATCATATTGGGTTGAAAAAAAACGACTAGGCAAGCGGTCGTTGTTATTAAGATAGCTATCAAGCAAGGTAATGGCGCTTCCTTTACAGGAGTAATTTTCTGATTTGGGCCACTGCTGGAGGCGCCGCCGGCAAAGAATGCTCGAAAACATATTGGCAATAAGTAAGCGGCACTAAGCAGTGAACCTAATATTAGTGTCGCCACCAGCCATAATTGCTCTGCTTGTATAGAGCCCTCGATAATCAGTAATTTACTCCAAACACCAGCCAGAGGTGGCAAGCCGATAATACTCAAAGCGGCAATAAAAAAAGCTGACATGGTGATTGGCATGAATTTACCGATGCCGTCCAGCTCACTGATTAATTTTTTATGGGAGGCCACCATTATCGCTCCAGCACAAAAAAATAACGTTATTTTACCAAAAGCGTGGGTCACCATATGCAGGGCTGCGCCCTTCACTGCAACCGCATTAGCCAGTAAAGCCGCCATAACCATATAGGCCAGTTGCGAAATCGTCGAATAGGCTAGCCGGGCCTTGAGATTATCCTTGCGCAGGGCGATTAAAGAAGCGACGACAATAGTTATTACCGAAAGAACTAGTAAAAAATCGGCGGCATTGGTTTGCTCGATCAATTCGAAACCAAAAATATAAACCACGACTTTGACGATCAAAAATACTCCAGTTTTGACGACAGCAACCGCGTGCAGTAACGCACTCACTGGCGTTGGAGCGACCATGGCATTAGGTAGCCAACTATGGAAAGGCATGAGCGCCGCTTTAGCAGTACCGAGGACTATTAGTGTCAGCAGGATAGTTGTCCAAAAAGGCGTTATGCCCACTGAACCTAAAATACCTCCCGCGACAAAATCAGTGGTGCCGGAATCGGTTGCACCGGTCATCCACCAGATAATGATGATAGCCGGCAGCAATAGCAGAATCGAACTTCCCATTAATACGCCGAGATAGATGCGGCCAGCGCGCCTAGCTTGTGGTGTGCCAGCGTGAGTGACCAGTGGCAAAGTGACGATGGTAATCAGCTCGTAAGCAATAAATAGCGTTAATAAATTACCCGCGTAAGCTGCCGCCATCACTGCTGAAATAGCCAGTGCAAAAAAAACATAAAATCGCGTCTGGTTTTTTTCACCATGGGCACGCATGTAGCCAATGCTATAAATTGTCGTCACTACCCAGAGGAAACTGGCCAATAGCCCGAACATTATTCCCAGGGGTTCTGCGTAGAGGTATAGCGACAGGCGCGGAAATAAAACTAACTGATCACTGAGTAATAGCTCTTGATTGAGGAAGGCTTGGTAAAGTCCGACATTGATGAAAAATAGACTGATTCCCGCAAAAAGAATGCTAGCCTCTCTCAAGTTTTTATAACGGTCTCCGAAAAAAACAATAAAGGGAACAACCAATAATGGCGGAAGCAAGGCATAAGTAGGACTCACTCCATACCTCCCAATAACTGATCCGCCGCTAATTGAGCAATATCGACAACAAAGCTACCGTTGATGCCAACCGTCAGACTGATCAAAATCAAGATCCACAAAGGGATAAGCATGGACAAGGGCGCTTCACGGATGTCAGTGACATTATCTTGCTGATTACCAGAACACATTAACTCAATAATTCTGCCCAGATAAATAATCGCCATCAGAGAGCTAAATAAAATCATCAAAACAATCAACCACCAGCCGCTGTCGATAGCCGCCAGCACCAAGTACCACTTGCTAATAAATCCAGCGGTCAGGGGTATACCGATCAAACTCAACGCCGCAATAATAAATGCGCTTGTGGTCCAGGGCATCAGCCGGATCAAAGAAGACATATCCGTTACCCGCGCAGAGCCCAGTCGATAAAAGATACAACCAACCGCTAAGAACAGAGCAGTTTTTATAAAAGCGTGATTGATCATATGCACAATACCCGCCACTAGACCAGCCTCAGTCCCCATGCTAATAGCCATCATGATATAGCTTATTTGGGCGATGCTGGAGTACGCCAACATCCGCCGTATGTCAGTTTGAAAAATGGCAATCACCGACATCACCGAAAAACCAACAACGGATAGTGGCAACAATAGTTTGCCGAGAAAAAGTACGCCGAAACTGTAGTCGGTACCGAAAATATGAAAGAAAAACCGCAAAAAGACATAGAGTGATACTTTCGTCGCGGTACCACTTAGGAAGGCTGTCACCGAAGAAGGGGCATACTGATAGGCATCGGGCAACCACGAATAGACAGGAAAAATAGCCGTCTTAACAAAAAGACCAACGGCAATAAAGCTGAATGCCACTAATAAAGTTCTGCTATTTTCTATATCTGGTAATCGCTGGGAAAGATCAAACATGTTCAATGTACCGGTAGCCGCATAGAGAAAACCTATGCCCAACAAAATAAAGGAGGCGCCGATACTACCTAAAATCAAATAACGAAATGCCGCCAATACGGCGTGTTTTTTGTCTTTTCCCATAGCGATCAGCATGTACATAGAAAGGGAAGAAATTTCTAAAAAGACAAAAACATTGAATACATCACCCGTCAAACTGATTCCCAATAGACCCGTCAAACAGAGAAGCCAACCCGCGTAAAATAAATAGTGACGGTATTCGGGAATTTCTTTCTGGATCGACTTTTTTGAAAAACATAAAGCCAGGAGGCTAATTAATGTGAGGAGTAAGACTAAAGCAGCATTCAATATATCGACATAGAACTCGATACCCGTCGGTGCCGACCAGCCACCTAATTCATAATGACTTGCGCCGATATTGTATAAGCCCGACATCAGCACTGTGCGGAAAAACAAGTATATCGCCATCAAAAAAACGATCGCATTGGCCGACACTGCCAGCAAAAATGCGAGCAGTGAATTTCTTGCGATAACGCAGAGCGGTGCCGCCACTAGTGGCAACACGATCAGTAAAGCGGGAATGTGTGAAATAAAATTCAAGAATGCGAATCCCTAATTTATCTTTTTTTCTTGTTCGTATTCTTTAAAAATCTGCGCCTTGATCTCATCTTCTTCGATGGAATGAAATTCCTCGTAAATTCGCACTGAAAGCGCAAGCCCCACTGATAATGTGGCTACACCGACGACGATAGCTGTGAGAATGAGTACATGGGGCAGGGGATTAGAATAGACGAATGCTTCCTGTCCTTCCACGAGAATTGGCGCTGTGCCACCGTCTATCTTGCCTAAACTAATATAAAAATAAAAAATTCCTGTCTGGAAAATACTGAGACCCAAAAGTTTTTTTATTAAGTTAAACCGGGCGATCATGATGTAAAATCCAGACATCATAATAACGACGACGACCCAGTAATTGTAAAGATCTAAATACTCCATTGTTCGCGATCCACTAAAATCAATTCATACGTTTTATTGGGAATTTCATAGACTTTTTTCAACTTCAGTGGCTGAGCTTACAGCGGACGGTGTCTTCAACATATGTCATTCAAACAAAGCTAGGAGATAGGTTGAGATGGCAAGTACGCTGTGGAAAATTACCCGGCGTACTTATATCAAATAATAAATTATCGAGTTGGTAGCTAATCCTGAAAAGGATAATCGCAACTTATCTCCAGGGTTAGTTAGCGGATGGTCGTCGACTTGAAAACGAATAAAATAGCGAAATCATTACCGCTGCAACCGTAATACCGACGCCTAACTCTACGATTAAAATGCCCAAGTGCTGCCCGGCTACTGCGTCAGTCGCCAGAACAGAATAATCTAAATAGTTACCGCCCAGAAATATGCTGACGACTCCTATGCCCGCATAAATCAAAACTCCCAGAGACATCAAAATCCGCAAAAGGCTGGGAGGCATCACCAGGCGAGTCAGCGGTACGCCAAAAACCAAACCGTGGACAATAAAAGCGGAAGCAAAAATAACGCCCGCCTGGAAGCCACCGCCGGGACCGAAATCACCGTGAAATTGGACATACAAAGCAAACAACATGACGAAGGGCAACAGAATTTTTGTAATGGTCTGAGACAATCGCAAACGCTGACTGAGAAGAGATTTCATCTTGGCTATCTTCCTGACTCATTGTCTTTTGGTACTTTTGAAGGGTCAGCTTCACCTTTTCCAAACTTTCGTCGTCGCAAGCCCAATAAGCTGAGAACCGCTATGCCCGCAGTGAACACCACAACCGTTTCCCCGAGAGTGTCGTAACCGCGATAGCTGGCAAGTACTGAGGTGACGACATTAGGAATATCGATTTCCTGCTCAGATCTCTGAATGAAGTGCTGGGCCAGCAGGGGATTTTTATTGGCTGGCGAGTCGGGATCGCCATACCTAGGCAAGTCCAAGGTTCCGTAAATCAACACCGCACCCGTCAAGACCACAACGATAATTGCTGGAATGCTATTACCGCGATGCGGTTTCTGCCGAGAGTCAGTAAGGCCTAGTGCCCCGAGCAGTAAAATCGTCGAAATACCGGCACCGACAGCAGCTTCTGTAAAGGCGACATCGACGGCATCCATAACTACAAAAACGGCAGCGGTCACCAAACTGTATAAACTGGATAAAATGATAGCCACCAGCAAATCATTTAAATAGATAATACCCAGCGTTAGTAATACCAAAATCGACAGCAGAAAAATGACGATCAACTGTTCCATCAGTTGCGATCCGTGCCGGAGGAGGGATTTAGCGTTTGCTTAGATTGAGCCGCCAGGGTTTCTTCGACAGCAGACAAGCCCTTTGGACACTGCGGCAATATATTAGCCATAAGTGCAGCCTTGGTGAGCGCGTGCGACGCCGTCGGCGAGGTAAAGAAAACAAAAAATACGACGAGCGCAAGCTTGATGGCCGCCAACGGATTATCAAAAACAAACAGAGCATCTAGAATTAAACCAATAGAAATAAATAAAAGTCCACCGGTGTCGGTTACGCTCGCCGCGTGGACCCGGGTGTACAGATCCGGCATGCGAAGCAGACCGATTGCGCCGCTTAGCGTAAAAAGACAACCCGTTAAAATAAACACGGCGCTTACGTTATAAACTAACTGTGCCACTACAGATCGTCCTCTTGGTAAGTAGTGAACGGCCGCTGGCGATCATCAAAAAATTTCAGCACGGCAATAGTGCCCATATAGTTAATCAAAGCATAGAGTAGAGAAATATCAATAAAATCTGGGCGCTCGGTTAAAAATCCGTAGGCCGCGATCAGCATAACGATTTTTGTACCAGCAGAATTTACAGCCAAAACCCGGTCATAAATCGTTGGCCCGAGCAAAGCTCTGACAACAACCAGCAACAGAGAGACCAATATGGCAATGACCAGGACTGTAAATATCATTGTGTCGGATATTCCAGATTTGCAACTTTCTGGTTCAATTCGCCACTCTCCAGTTCTTCGATAGATTGGCGGTTCAGTGCATGCACCAGTATGTCTCCGTTTACACCGATATTAATAGCTACCGTACCCGGCGTCAGCGTTATAGAATTTGCATAAGTAACGCGTCCCAGCTCCGTTTTTTGTCTGGCTGGAACGGCCTTCAACTGCGGATCGATCGGCAGGCGGGGGTGAAGTATTTGCATTGTCACTTTGAAGTTTGATTTGAGAATCTCCACCATCAGCCACAACCAATACACAATCAGTGCACCGGGCCTAAAGTAGAGCAATTGTCCTCGATGACTCAACATCTTCATCGTTGCCGCGAAATAGCAGACCAACAAGACAGAAAAGCCGCCAAAGAATAGTAACAGCGGTTTAAACATACCCGATAGAAGCAACCACAATAGTGTCAGTGTAATGGCCAATCTAAGTAGTTGAATCCATTGTTTTCTGTTTGAAATCATGGAGTTATTGTCCCGCCTTGGAACGTCTATCAGGTCGCTGAGTAACCTAGGATTATAAACAGGGTACTCGGTAAAAGCGACCTCACATTGCTGGGCACGGCGCTTGTTGGATTTACACACAAGGGGAAAAAATAAGCCCACGACAACTGCGCGCCCAGGCCAACAAACACCACGAATCACTGCCCTAGCAGGCTCTCTCAAAGAACTCTGCTTTGCTCGGAAAAGACATTATTAATATCAGGTCACGTTATCTTATGGCTTAGCATTTTGAGTTTGGGTTAGAAATAAAACATAAACCCTAGATTTTGAATGCCTGTAAATACTTCCCGTACGCTCTGCGTTGCCTTCGGGGTGCCAATAAGAAGCGGGATGCGACAAGCTTCGCTCCCGAGTATAAACTCGGATTACACCACACGATATAAGTTCGCAGAGAACATCTAATCGTACCAATAACGAGGTCGGTACTGGCGTTGCGAGTAGGCCCGGTAGCGCTGCCGATCATCAAATACAAACTGAACGGCACCATCGCGCCCGGTATGCCAGAGTTGGCTTTGGACCCGATGGTAACGCGACTCAATCGCTGGATCTGGGTGGCCATAAGCATTACTGAAACCAGCAGTGAAAACGCTATGTCGCGGCTGTAAGCGCTCCACCCAAGATTGGTGTGAAGAACTGCGGCTCCCGTGGTGTGGGACCAGCAAGACGGTTTGCGCACCCAACAAATCGGCATTGATAATTTCACGCTCTGCCGCCGCTTCAATATCGCCGCTAAGCAGTAACCGGTGGACTCCGTAACGAATAGCTATGACACAAGAGAAATTGTTGCTTTCCAGAGGGGTGTAAGTACGCGCCAAAAAATCTTTAGTGGGCCAGATGACCCGAAAATCAACATCGTCCCACCGCCAGTATTGTCCAGCGTAGCACTGCTGACCCGGAACCCTCATACGTTCACCGGTGAATTGTTGCTCGACTTCTATAACCGAGCGAAAGTCATCCACACTACCGGCGTGGTCGGCATCACCGTGACTAAGATAGAGCCGGTTAACCGATGAATACCCTCGGCTGAGCAGGTAAGGCGCTACGATGTGTTCCCCCGCGTTAAAACGCTCGCTGAAATGTTTACCAACATCGTAGACCATTCGGTGATTGGCTGTTTCCACCACGACCGAAGTCCCCTGGCCCACCTCTAGAAAAGTGACTCTTAGAGGCGGCCGCTCTATGGGTGGAAAAA